>JAEZHL010000409.1 GCA_023416575.1 Pseudomonadota bacterium | reverse complement strand
TGAGGGCGATCGGCTTCGCCGAGGACAGCGTCCACATCACCAACATCGTCTATTGGCGGCCGCCCGGAAACCGCACGCCGACGCCGCAGGAAGCCCTGGTATGCCGGCCGTTCCTGCTCCGGCAGATGGAGCTCGTCCGGCCCGATATGGTCCTGCTTCTCGGAGGAGCGGCAGCGAAGCACGTGCTAGGGACCGCGGAGGGCATCCTGCGCGCACGCGGCAAGTGGCATCATGTCGAGATCGGCGGTCGCAAAGTCCCGGCCCTTCCCTCTCTGCATCCTGCCTATCTGCTGCGGACCCCCGCATCGAAGCGGCTGGCCTGGCGCGACCTGCTGGCGCTCAGGGCACGCCTCGAGGAAGGCAATCCGCCCAATGCGGCTGGCACCACTTCCGGCTAGATTGAGCCACAGACAGGAGTTTCGCCGCCATGGCCCGAATTGACGAGACACGCCCTTTCATTCCGGTATCCATTGCCGTGCTCACCGTGTCCGACACCCGTGAGCTTGGCGACGACAAGTCGGGCGCCACCCTCGTGGAGCTGATCGAGAAGGCGGGTCACAAGCTCGCCGCGCGCGCGATCGTCAAGGACGACATCGCGCAGATCCGTGCCCAGGTGCTGGCCTGGGTTGCTGATTGCGACATCGACGTCGTGATCACCACGGGTGGGACCGGTTTCACGGGACGGGATGTGACGCCGGAAGCGGTGCGACCACTGTTCGAGAAGGAGATCGATGGCTTCTCGACGGTCTTTCACATGATCTCGTTTCAGAAAATCGAGACGTCCACGATCCAATCCCGTGCCTGCGCCGGGTTGGCGCAGGAGACGTTCATCTTCTGCCTGCCCGGTTCGCCGGGTGCTTGTCGCGACGCCTGGAACGGGATCCTGCAATGGCAGCTCGACAACCGGCACCGGCCCTGCAACTTCGTCGAGATCATGCCGCGCCTCGGCGAGCACCGTAACGCGCGCGACGGCTGACAGGATTACGCAGGGTTAGCGCAGTCCCGCGTTCGCATGCTCTGCTTTCGCGCGCTCGATGGCCACGAGGTCCCGGCATGATCCGGCGATGTCGAAGACAGCGCGCGCGAGCTGGCCAGCCAGAGCCAGGACGATGCCCGCCCCGGCAGCGATCGGACCAGCGAACGGGTGCCCCTCGTGCAGCCAAGGCGGAAGCCACGGTGAGAAATCGAACGGCAACATTGCATCCGCGACCGCCAGCAGACCGGCCAGGAAGACAAAGAGCCCTGCTACCGCAAACCCGTTCGCGATGACCCGGCCAGTCAAATACACCTCCGCGAGTTCCGGTAGCGCCAGTGGCGGCACCGACCGCTGGCCCGCACCCACCGGCGCAATGTGAATCGGGTTGCGCGTGGCGTTCCGCTCGGCGTGAGCCGTTTCGGCAGATCCGCCTCGCCCGTTGGCGCGCGGGCGCGGAGGATTGGCGCGCGCGCCTGCCCTGACATGGGCCTCCGGCGGAGGGCTGGTTCGGCGTTTCAGCCGGAACAGCGCATCACGCGCCTCTGCGGCTTCCGGAGCACCAGCGAAGTGTTCACTCAAGTGCCGGTAGAATTGTATGGCGTAGTCGACACGCCCATCGGCCTCGGCACGCCGGCCGGCGTTGAGCACCTGCGCCGCTGTCACTTGCGGCAACGCTTGCACCACCATGTGAATGCCCCTTCACTCCCCGTGGCGACAATATGACATGTCAACGGAAGAGTCTCGGTTTTTCAGATGTCTTTTTGTCAACTCAGGTGCCAACGGTGATTGGTAGAATCCGTCGCCCGCACCAAGCGGCGACCTCGGACAGCTCCCCGGCGTCATCGACGTCGCTCAGTGTCGCGACGAGCGCTATTCGCTGGCCGTCGAGATTCGCCAAGGAATCGCTCAGCGCATGCGGGCTCGACCAGCGGACGTCATTGAACATCCTGAGCGAATGGGGCCTGCGCCTCTGGCCCACGAGCCAGTAGCCGCCATCGCGCGCGGGTCCGAATACGGCATCGTTGCCGCCGAGCGCCTTGAACGCGGCTGCGATATGCGACGGCCGGATCGCGGGGATATCACTGCCGACGATGATGACGGGGCCTGTCGATCGCCAACCCATGATCCGCTGCATGCGCGCGCCGAGATCGCCGCCCCCCTGCACCTTTCGCATCACCGTTGCGGACCAGATCCTGCTCGTGACGCCGCTATCTGGCGTGACAGCCAGCACCGTCTTCCATGTCCCTCGGTTCGAGAGCCTCGCCAGCACCGCAGCGACCGTATGCCGGTAGAACCAGGCCGCGCGGACACCCCCGGTCTCGCTGGCGAGCCGGGTCTTCACGCGCCCCACCTGCGGCAGCTTGACCATGACGACGAGTAGCTGGCGAAAAGGCGCCGCAGGTTTCCGCGGCGCCTTGGTGCTTTTCAGATCAATTCTGTGTCGTCGCAAAGCCCGAGCCGATTCAGATGGCGATTGGCGTATAGGCGTACCCGTTGCCATCTTTGGCGATCTTACCGGCGCCCGGCATGCCGAAGTGATAGCCCGTCACGGTCAGCCCATCCGCCACGACGCGGTCGAACATCTTGCGGCGGGACTCCTCGGCCATGCTGGCGTCCTGGTCGAATGCCGCGTGCCAGCCAGGATTTCGCACGAACAGCGCCGGAACATTGGAGACATCACCCAGCACCATAAGCTGATCATTGCCCGAGCTGACGAGGAAGCTCGTGTGTCCCGGCGTATGGCCATTGGTCGGCACCGAACGGATACCCGGCGCAACCTCGGTGTCGTTCTCCACCTGCTTGACGTTCTTCCAGCTCGGCAGTGTCGCCTGGAGGCGCTTGGCCAGACCCTGCCGCGCTTCGGGCAGCTTGGCCGTCTCTGCGGCGTCGGTCCAGTACTTGTACTCGGTCGCGGGAACGAGGATCTCGGCATCCGGGAATACTTGCGCGTTTGTATCCTTCGTCATCAAACCGAAGACGTGATCGGGATGGAAGTGAGTCATCACGATCGTCGAAATGCTTTTCGGGTCGATCCCGGCGGCCTGCATGCTCTCCTTCATCATCAGACCCGCTGTCGGCGCCGCCTGCCCGCCGGTGCCGGCATCGAACATCACCGTTTTACCTCCGCTCCGGACAACAGTGACGGTGAACGTGATCGGCACATGCGCATCCGGAAGATTGCCTGCCTGCAGTGCCTTCTTGGTATCCTCGATCGTGGCATTCTTGATGAAGGCAGCATCGTGCGCCTTCTGCCAAATGCCGTCATAGAGCTGGGTCACCTCGAGATCGCCGA
>JAEZHL010000406.1 GCA_023416575.1 Pseudomonadota bacterium | reverse complement strand
ACCAAGCACATATCGCCATCGGCCGATATCGAAAACATTCGAGCGCGCACCACGCTGACCAACCGTCTCGTAGCGCTTCTGGGCCTTGATCGCCCGGCGATAAACCATAACCGCCAGCACCGCGATCGCGGTGGCGATGACCGACAGCACCGATGCTTCCTTGAGGTCATCGACAATCAGCAGAGACTGACGGATGGCAATGGAGAGGACGTTGATGCCGAGCACCTGAGGCGTTCCATAGGTTGCCAGCGTCAACGTGAAGGTGAGGATGAACCCGGACAACAGCGCGGGTGAGATCAACCGGAATGTCACGCCGAACAATGTCGCAACCGGCCCAGCTCCAGCGATGCGGCTTGCCTCCTCCACACTGGAGTCGAGGCTCGAAAGTGCCGGTGTCAACTGGAGCACCGTGATACCGATGCCAAGAGGAACACTGAGGAGCACGAAGCCTGCGGCGCTGTAGATATTCAATGGCCCCGTCCCGGTCTGCAGCCCCAACAGAGCGCGCAAGGCTTCGTTGAAGAGCCCCGAGTTGGGCCCAAGCAAGAGCACGTATGCGAATGCCATCAAAAAGCCTGGGCTGATGATCGAGATAACGACCACCGCGTTAAGGATGGCTTTGAACGGCATCGTCGTGCGGGTCAGCCCGAAGGACAATAGCGCACCCGCGGCAAGACCGATTGTGGCAACAACGAACGATAGGCCAATCGTGTTCCAGATCGCCTCGCGATTGCGGCTGTCCGCCAGGGCAGCAGAGAAATTCTCAAGCGTGAAGCGACCATCGAGGTCGGTGAATGCTTCGCGGAAGAGCGAAACCAAAGGCAAAACAATCAGGATGAGCAAGGCCGCGGTCACGATGATCAGCACCGGCGTGGCCTGATCCCAACCTGAAAATATTCGCCCGAATAACGAGCGCTTTTCCTTGACTTCTTCGGCCATCATCAGCTCGCGATGGCTGATGGCGTCGCCAGAAGGCGGCCGAGTGCAAGAGCACGCCGCATAGCCGATGCCGCATCCTGCTCCCGCCTGCCGCCAACAAGCGTCAAGTCAACCTTCTCCCACAGCTTGTCTTCCGATAGCGCACGGACGACCAGCTCGGGACCCATTCCGCTCGGATCACCAAGAACCACGGCAAGTCGGGGACGGACAGACTGGTCAAGCATACTTGGGCTCCTGGTGAGGTCGGACCATGACTCACCGATAACCGATCATCCATTCAAATCAACTTGTGAACAAGGTTGGACTCGCCCGACGGCGGGGAACAATAGTTTTGCCAAGCCTACTTCGGCGTTACTTCGGTGCCCTGGCAGCTTGCTGACGCCCTGCAGCATATCATGGCATCGACAGGAAATGACTCCCGCAAGATCCGCAAGGGGGAGCAGCACGAACAATCACCACGCAGTTACGGCGGTGATTCCTACAGGAAGCCGCATTCGTGAAGAAGCGTAGGCGGAGCAATTCGGCGTTTCGCTCACACCCATCCGCGAGACCCTGCGTTCGCTGGCGATGGAAGGCTTCGTTGAGCTGCTGCCGAACCGCAGTGCCCGGGTGCCGCTCATTGATGCCAATGAGATCGATCACATCATCAATGTTAGAGCGCATCGAAGTGTTTCAACGCGACGTGCCGCAAATCGGCACGGTTGAGTTGTTGTTTCCGGAGTTTAAAGCCGGCCGAGCGTACGAGACGGACGGAAAGGACCCGAATGAACACGATCTAGGCTGCATCTACGGACCCGACCGTCATAGGTTCAAAATAACCTTCGAGCGCCGTCTCGACGTCTATGGTTTCAAGAACGGCAAGTTGAACATGCGTCTATTCAGTCCGCGCAATGGTGGATATACATATTGAGCTCTCCTTTATGGGGATGGCGCGATCCTGCGCTCGTCCACCCCTGCCCGCAGTTTCGCGAGCCAGACCGCGCCACTACGGGCAGGACCGCAAGGCTAAGGCGCTCATGAGCACCAACGCGCTCCCGAGATAACCAGCCATGATCACCGGGTCTTCTTCACATCGCCCTTTTTGACCCCGGCTTCCGGGAAGATCCACATTGCTATCACCATGAATACAGCGGTGATCATGACGAAATTTCCGTAATCGGGTCGGATCGGCGACTGGCTCCAGTAGGCGAGCACAGCCGCGATGATCACGACCAAAACGGAAACGACGGCCTTGACGTCATTCGGCACGGCACGCCTCCCTTATTCGGCTACCATCGGTCCTGTCGCGGCCTGCAGCGGGCTCTTCGGCTTGCCGCGCAGATCCTTGCGCAGATGCTTGGTGTCGTATCCGTTGAAGATCGTGCCGAGGAGGCCGCGCTTTACGTCCGAGGTGCCGAACAGCCAGTCCGCAATCGGGAAGGTGAGATTCATATTGGTCTCCATCATCAGACGCGCATTGTGGTGCGCGGTGTGATGGCGACGGATCGTGTTGACGAAGGGGCAGTTGCGCACGAACCAGTTCTCGTCGACGTGGCAGCAGAAGTGCATGAACTCATAGATGAGATACATGCCGGTCGTGGTGCACATGAACAGCCAGCCGACATTCGGCGAGAACAAGCTGCCCAGGATCAGCCCGCCCGGAAGCGACATCAGGATGAATACGACGAGCGCATAGGGCGGGAACACGGTCACGCGCCAATCCTTGTGATCACGGAAGCGCATCTCGTCGTCGGTGAAGAACTGGTGGTGGTTGAGCGTGTGGCGCTCATACACCGAACGCAGCCCTTTGATGTTCACCGGGCGGTGCATGATGTACTTGTGCACTGCCCACTCGAACAGGTTGGTGAACAGAAAGGCGGCGGGAACGGTCAGCCATTCCACCCAGGTCACGTTCTCGATGTGCTGGACGTAGATGTAGAAGGCGGCCGCACCCATCGCATAGACGATCGCGACATGGATGTAGCCGTCGTACCACCCCATGATGCGGGCGCGGTATTCGTTGCGGAATGCGATTTGGCGTTGACCCATCATGTCAGGCCTCCATTGTCAGGCAGGTCCCATGCGCTGAGGTGGCAGCGCGGGGATATTCTTTGCTCATCTGATATATCACAGAACGATCATCGGACACCACATCAACTCAGTTGGCCGCCAAGTTTCCGCCCTGGATCACGGCTGCCACCCTGGGGTCCCGGGTCGCCTCATCCGGTTGGCCGGAGAAAATGATCTCGCCGCGCTCGATGACATAGAGCCGATCGGCGAAGGATGGCACGTGGTGCACATTGGACTCGGCAATGAACACAGAATGCCCGAGCGCACGGATCGAGGCGATGCCGTCCACGATCGAGGGCACAATCGCGGGTGACAGTCCCTCGGTGGGCTCATCCAGGAGCAGAAGCTTCGGGTTCGAGGAGAGCGCGCGAGCGATCGACACCATCTTGCGCTCACCGCCGGACAGTTCCTGCCCGCCCCGTTGGCGGTAGCGGTTGAGCTTCGGAAACACCTCATAGGCAAGCGCGATGCGATTCTGGTCGGGCTTGGCACCAACCTCCTTCCAACTCGGCATTGCGATATTCTCCTCCACCGTCAGCTCGCCGAACACCTCGCTCTCCTCCGGCGAGAAACCAACACCGGCACGCGCGATTTCGAACGGGCGCAGCCCGAGCAACGACTTTCCGTCGAGGTGGATGGAGCCTGAAACCGGGCGCCGGAATCCCATGATGGTGCGGAAGGTGGTGGTCTTGCCGGCACCGTTGCGCCCCACGAGGCAAACGAGCTCGCCCGCCTTCACCTCCAGCGAGATGCCGCGAAGGATACGGCTGCCCTGGATATCGACGACAAGGTCCTCTACCGAAAGCATCACGCTGTCCTCAGTTTGCCGACGACAGTTTCCACGACCTTCGGGTCGGCGAAGAACTGCTTCGGCGGAAGGTCCGCAAGCACCTTGCCTTCTGCCAGCGCCACGACGCGATCCGAGTAGGTGGCGACGAGGTCCATGTCGTGCTCCACGAGGATCATGGCCTTGACACCCGCCTTCTCGCCGGCGGCGATCAGCGTGGCCATCACACGATGCTTGTCGGCTGTGGAGATGCCGGAGGTTGGCTCATCGAGCAGGATCGCCTGCGGTACGAGCGCAAAAGCTGAGGCGACGTCGAGAAGCTTCTTCTCGCCTTGCGAAAGAAGCTGCGAGGCAGTATCGATCCTGCTTTCCAGGCCGAAAATGGAGGCGATCTCCCGCACACGGTTCTGCGTCTCGGCACCTGAGAGGAAGTTGGAGAACATATTCCAGCGCTTCTTCTGCTTGGTGACGATGGCGGCGGCGATGGTCTCGCCCACAGTCAGCTTCGGAAATACGTGCACGAGTTGAAAAGCACGCACGAGCCCGCGTTCGGCGAGATCGACCGGATCGGCGCCGCGGATGTTCTCCTGTTTGAAGAAGACATCGCCCTGGCTCGGCGCGAGTAGGCCGGTGAGCAAATTCACGAGCGTCGTTTTGCCAGCACCGTTCGGCCCCACGACCGCCAGCCGCTCGCCTTCCTTGACAAGGATGCTCACGTCGTCGAGCGCACGGAAGGACCCGTAGGATTTCCCGACTCTGCGGGTTTCCAGAATGGCGTTCATGCCATCACCCGTTTGCGCGAGGTAAGCCGCTCAATCAGGCCCGCAATACCCGCGGGGAAGCCGATCACGAGGATCGCGAGCACCGCGCCCAGCACGAACCGCCAGTACTCGGTCAGCGTTTGCAACTGATCGTGCAGCAGCACATAGACGAAGGCTCCGATGATCGGGCCAAAGAAGGAATTGAATCCGCCGAGAATCGTCATGAATACGAGCAGGCCCGAATGGGTCCAGTAGACGAGCTCGGGGTCGGCAAGTCCGATGCGGAAGCCCATGACGGCGCCGCCTGCGGCCGCGAAGCCTGCGGAGATCACGAACGCTGCGAGTCGTGCCTGCTTCACCCGCACGCCGAGATATTCGGCCTTGCGTGGATTGTCGCGCAATGCCTGCAGGTGCAGACCGAATGGCGAATGCACGATCCGCCACATGACAAAGCCCGCGATCAGCAGGAGCGCCAGGCAATAGTAGTAGAAAGGCCCGGTGAGCAGGCCGATTTTGGAATACTGTGCGAACTCCTGGCCGAGGATGTTCATGCGCGGCACACGCATGCCGCTGTCACCGCCGGTGACGAAATAAAATTTGAACAGGAAGGAGTGGAAGAGCATGCCGAACGCAAGCGTCAGCATGCCAAAGAAGATGCCGGTGTAACGAACGCACATCCAGCCGATAGGAATGGCGATCAGCACCGCGGCGAGCACCGAGACGACGAGCGCGACCTCGAAGCTCTTGATGCCCCACACGCCCGCGACGACCGCCGTCCCGTAGGCGCCGATGGCGAGGAACATGGCATGTCCGAAGGACAGGAGGCCGGTGTAGCCGAACAGCAGGTTGAAGCCGAGCAGCGCGATGCCGTAGGCGAAGAACGAGATCAGGAGGCTCGCGTAGAAGGGCGGCGCCAGCACCGGCACGAGCGCCAGTCCGACCGCGCCGAGAAGCGCGATCACAATGGATGAAGATTTTTCGTTCATGTGGCCGGCTTTCCGAACAGTCCCGCCGGACGCCACAGAAGCACGGCGATTACGATCAGGTAGGTGGCGAGCAGCTCAAACTCGGGATAGATGACGAGCGAGAAGGCTCGGATCAGGCCCACTACGATGGCGCCTGCGAGCGCGCCGGGCATGGAGCCGAGCCCGCCGATGACGACGACAGCGAAAGCCTCGACCACAAGCTCCACTGCGACGTCGAGTGAAGCCGCGGCGGTCGGCACCACCAGCGCGCCAGCCACCGTGCCGAGCACGGTGCCGACCGTGAACACTGCCGCGTAGACGACCTTCACATTCACGCCGAGTGCCTCGGCCATCGCGCGGTTCTCCGCCGTGGCGCGCAACACGCGGCCGTAGTTGGTCTTCTGCAGGAATACATTGAGCCCGATCGCGATGAGGAGCGCGGAGCAAATGACGAGAAGGTTGTAGACCGGCACGCGGAAGTCCCCGATCGCGACGGTCCCATAGACGAGATAGTCTACGCTGATCGAGAGCGGGTTTGTGCCCCAGATGAAGCGCAGCACGTCCTGGAACATGAGGAGCAGCGCGAAGGTCAGAAGGAGCTGGAAGCTCTCATCGCGGTCATAGACTGCGCGCAGCAACCGCTCGATCAGCGGGCCGATGACGCCGAGCAGGAGCCCGCACAGGATCAAGACCGGGAGGAGCATCCAGGCGGGCATGCCGTGCTGCGCGAGGATGGTGGTGCCCGTGATGCCGAAATAGGCTCCGAGCGCGTAAAACGAACCGCAGGCGAGGTTCAATATCTTCTGCACACCGAAGACGAGCTGCAGCCCGGCCGCGACGAGGAAGAGCACGGCGGCGTGAAACACGCCCCCGAGCATGATGTTTGCAAATGCTGACGTGGACATCTGGGCGGATCAGATGCTGAACTTGGCGGTCTTGATCCACTCCCAGAAATCCGCTCCTGCGGGCTTCTGTAGCTCGCTCGAATACATCGAGTCGAACTTGTCGAGCGTCACGAAGTCGTACTTGTTATTGTGCGTGGTCAGCCCCTGAATAAAGGTCTGGTCGGCGATCTTGTCCTTGCGCCAGCTACCCTTGCCACCGAGGCTTTCGACCTCGATGCCGACCATTGATTCGGCGATGTCGTCCACACTGGGCCAGCTTCCCTTCGCCTTCGCAGCCTTCTCCACCGCCGCCTTGTAGGAAATTATCGAGAAATAAGCGCGGTCGGCTTCCCAGTTCGGGTAGTCCTTGTGCTTGTCCTCGTACCACCCGACGAATTCCTTCGCCGTCGCATTCGCGTTCGGATTAGCGAAATAGAGCGTGTTGTGACCGAACAACATGCCTTCCGGCGTGAAGTCCTTTTTCATCGCAGTGTGCTGCCAGCCGGCGGCCGGGAACACGAGCTTGGCGCTCTGCGTCAGGCCCGCGGCATTTGCTTGCCGCATGAACACCGGCAGGTCGGCGAACAGGAGCGAGGAGAAAATCAGATCGGGCTTCG
>JAEZHL010000400.1 GCA_023416575.1 Pseudomonadota bacterium | reverse complement strand
CCGAGAACACCCCTTGCTGGATGCCCTGCCAGCAAGCCTCCTGGCTGTCTTGGTCGCGTGGGGGAGGCGAGCAGACATATTTCGCGCCTTCCATATTGAGGCCATCGAGATCATTCTCGGTCAGCGTCAGATATTGCGGGCACGTCTCTCCGTAGATCTTCAGGCCCCTCTGCTGGGCGCGGCGGATCTCTTCCATGGCCTCGCGGTTGGAGACGTGCACGACCATGAGCGGCACGTCGGTCAATTCCGCGAGCGAGATTGCGCGGTACGTCGCCTCGCGTTCGGCGATGACCGGGCGCGAGGTCGCGTGAAAGCGCGGGGCGGTCTTGCCAGCCTGCTCGAGCTGATCGGTCAAATAGCGGATGACGTCGTAATTCTCGGCGTGGACCATGACGAGCGCGCGCGTCTGGCGCGCCACGGCCATGACTTTCAGCATCTCGAGATCGCTGAGAGCCAGGCCCTCATAGGTCATGAAAACCTTGAATGACGTGTAGCCGTCATAGACCAGCGCCGGGAGATCCTGGCCGAGCACCTGCTCCGTGGGCTCGGAAATAATGAGGTGGAAGGACACATCCGTGTAGCATTGGCCCTCGGCCTTGGCGTGATAGGCCTTCACTGTCTCGCGCAGCGGAACGCCTTTCTCCTGCATGCAGAAGGGCAGGACCGTGGTGTTGCCGCCGAGGGCTGCCGAGCGAGTCGCGCTTTCGAAGTCATCGGCCATGACGATGCCGTCGCCGGACGGCTGCGAGATGTGGACATGGCTGTCAATGCCCCCAGGCAGGACCCAATAACCTGCGGCGTCGATGACCTCGTCGGCATTGCCGAGCTTTTCGCCCAGGGCAACGATGCGGCCGCCCCGGATGCCGATGTCGCAGTGGAAGGTATCGGCGGCCGTCGAGATGCGTCCATTGCTGATGATCGTGTCGAAATCGCTCATGCTGATCTGCTCCGCCTGCGACGGTTTCGGGTCTCTTCGATTTTGGACAAATTTGCGAGCGCGCGCGACATCGCTTCGCCGGTCAGCCGGTTGTGCTCCTCGAGGCGCTCGGCGAGGTCGAGGCGCGTGCCCGCGCGTAGCGCGACCATGATGCGCTCGTGTTCCTGATAGGATTCGCTCAGCCGTTCGGAGAACTCGTTCACGGCGAAACGGTATCGCCAGATCTTCTGCTGCAGCGCTTCGTAATTCTGCGCGAGCAGGGGATTTCGCGTGGAATGGGCAAGCCGCTGGTGGAAAGCGAAATTGATGCGGGTGTAGGCGGTCCGGTCATGCCGCGCGAGCGCATCCTTCAGGGCTGCGTGGAGCGTTTCGAGAGCGGCGATATCCTCAGCGTTCGCTCGTTCGGGAATGAGAAGGCCGATGAGGCGTTCCAACGCGCCTTTCAACTCGAAGATGGGCCCAATGGCATCGAGGCTGATCGGAGCGACCATGGCCCCGCGGTTGGGCCGCAGTGTGACGAGGCCCTCAGCCGCCATCACCTTGAGCGCTTCGCGCAAGGGCGTGCGCGAAACGCCGAACCGCTGGCAGAGCTCCGCTTCCGGGATGCGGCTGCCGTCGGGTAATTCCCCGTTCAGGAGAAGCGTCCGCAATTTCCCGACGAGCAGATCGTGCAGCGTCGTCGACAATGCATCCTGCGCGCTCCCGGACGCCGGTGTGGGCGCGACCATCCCCATCCCATCCCTCACGAGGCCGACGTCGCCGTCCGGCGCGAGGCGAACATGCGGCCGAACGCGGCGAGGGGCTGCATGTCGACCCTGGTCTCCATAAGGCATCCCCAGAGCGTGAAAGCAACCGAATCCAGGACAGGGATTCCAAGCTCATTCTCGAGCGCAGCAGCAATCATCGGACCACGCATGTTGGTACAGACGATGGCGATGGCATCCGGCTTGGAGTTCGCGACCTCACGGCACATGCGCGCGATTTCGGCTTCCGTGACTTCCGCAAACGAGAAGTTGTCCGACCGGCCACTGTGCCGCTCGGCAACGGTCTCGATGCCGATACCCATGTAGTTGGCGATGATCTTCTGCTGCACGTCGCTCGTGTAGGGCGTGACGAGGCCGAGCCGTCGAACCTTCAAATCCCGCAGCAGCCGATTGAGGCTCAGGATCGCGCTGGTCGAGGCAATTCCCGTTCGCTCGGTGATCGTTGCGCAAAGCCGTTCATCCGTGTCGAAGCCAAGCCAGCTCGCGGACGTTCCGTTCCAAGCGATCAGGTCGAGACGCGCATCCGCGAGGAGATCGGCCGCCTGCAGAATGGGCTCGAGGGCGAACTGGTTGTTGGACTCAGCGTCGAGGGCGATCTTGGTCACCCGGAAACGGCTGAAATGCACGCTGACTTTCGGGAAGAGCGGCCAGGCCATGGCGGCGGTGTACGGCTCCAACACGGTGTTGGAGGATGGGGTGAGCATGCCGATCAGGACTGGTCGTGCTATTGATTGCATTCAAAATCCCACGTGATCTGATCGCGGCGCATCGCCGGATCGGCGGTTCTACCCGTTTATATGCCGCGCCGCCGCGCGTGCTGACAAGACGTTTTCGATGCGGGGGACGGGCGAAAGTTGCGAAAGGTTGCACAAGAAGAAAGCGCATCGTCGATGCCCTTGCCTGAAATTTGCGCTTTCGCGCTGGGACGCGATCTGCAACAATCAGCTCACATTTTGAATGCAAAATGGACAGGGGTGGCAATGAAAACCGGAATCTTCTCGCTTGCAGCCCTGGCTGCTGCACTCGTCATCGGAGCTTCGTCCGTATCGGCCCAGACGCCGCTTCGGGTGGCTGGAAATTTCTCACAGAATAACAAGCAGGTGGATATCGAACGCGCCTTCTTCGGCGAGCTCGGAGCGAAGTCCGGCATCGATATCGCGATGAATTACAATCCGATGGATGTCGTTGGTGTGAAGGCTCCGGATGCGCTGCGTATGCTGCGCGGCGGCTCCTTCGACATCATGTCGGTGCAGATCGGTATGGCCTCGCGCGACGATCCCTTCTTCGAGGGCGTTGATTTGATCGGTGTTGCGACCGACATGCCCTCGCTGCGTAAGGTCGTCGACGCGTATCGTAAGGCGTTCGATGCGCGACTGCAGGCCCGCTTCAATGCCAAGGTGCTGACGCTGTGGCCGTTCGGGCCGCAGGTTTTCTATTGCAAGCACGACATCAAATCGCTCGATGATTTGAAGGGGCTGAAAGTCCGTTCGTTCACGCCGTCCATGTCGGCGATGCTCGAGCATTTCGGCGCAACTCCGGTCACGCTTCAGTTCTCGGAGGTCTACCCAGCTCTCCAGCGCGGCGTCGCATCGTGCGGCGTGACGTCTCCGACCTCCGGCAACACCGGCAACTGGCCGGAAGTGACGACGCATCTTCTGCCGCTGTCGGTGTCGGGCTCGGTGCAGGGTCACCTGATCAATCTCGATACGTGGAAGAAATTCACGCCAGAGCAGCAGGCGAAGCTGGAAGAGCAGTTCAGGGCGCTGGAGAATCAGTTCTGGGATCTCGCGATCTCGGCCAATGACGATGCGGTCGCCTGCAACACCGGACAGGACAGCTGCAAAACGCACAAGAAATTCTCGATGAAGCTCGTCGAGATCAGCGATGCGGATCGTCAGAAGATCAAGGAGGTTGCGGAGAAAGTTGTGCTCCCGATCTGGAAGAAGACCTGCAACGCGGTCGATGCGAACTGCTCCAAGACCTGGAACGAGACGGCAGGCGCCGCTGCCGGCCTGACGATCCAGTAATCACATGTGGGCCGTCCTGCGGGGCGGCCCACTCCATTTTGGAGCGTGACAATGCCCCCGGAAAATCCCGTCTCACGGGCCTTGATGCCGGTCGCAAAAGGACTTTCGCTCGTCGCGGGCTACCTTCTGCTCGGCCTCGCAATCTTGATCACCGCCGAGATCCTGCTGCGGCGTTTCATGAATTTCTCGCTGCAAGGGGGTGACGAGTTCGGTGGCTACGTGCTGGCGATCCTCGCGGCCTTCGGCTTCTCCTATGCGCTTCTTGAACGTGCGCATACCCGCGTCGAGATCGTCGTCGAGCGTGTTTCCTCGCGCGCGCGTGCGCTCCTCAATCTGGTTTCCTCCTGGTGCGTCGCGCTCATGGCGTTCTTCATGGCCTGGCGAGCCTACGCCGCTCTCGCCGAGAGCATCGAATTCAATGCGCTGTCCGGGACGCCGCTGATGACGCCGCTGTGGCAGCCGCAGAGCATCTGGGTCGCGGGCCTTGTTTTCTTCGCTATCACGGCAACCGCGATCGCGCTTCACTCGACGGTGCTGATCGCAAGGGATCGTGCGCGGCTCAACCGATTTTACGGCATCAAAACGCTCGATGAGATCATCGAGGAGGAAACGGTGCAGACGAGCGAATTCATCGAAAGGGCCGCAAAATGATCGGGGTTACGGGCGCGGCGCTCGGCTTTATGATGATGCTCGGTTTGATGATCATCGGGCTTCCTGTCGCAATTGCACTTTTTCTAACGGCATTCATCGGCGCCTGGGCGTTCCTCGGCTGGCCGACGTTGCTCGGCTTCGGCAACCAGATGTGGAGCGGGCAGAACGACTTCATCCTCACCTCGATTCCTCTGTTCGTCTTCCTCGGTGAGATTCTCGTCCGGTCGGGCGTCGCGAATGGACTCTATCGGTGCCTTTCCGACTGGCTCCGGCGCCTTCCGGGTGGATTGCTGCATTCCAATATCGGAGCGAGCGCGGTGTTCGCCGCGGTCTCGGGTTCATCCGTCGCCACTGCTGCGACGATCGGAACGGTCGCTCTGCCGGTCCTCAAGGAACGCAAGTACGACGACCGCCTGACGACGGGCACGATCGCGGCTGGCGCGACGCTTGGCATTCTCATCCCGCCGTCGATCAACATGATCATCTATGGCTCGATGACCAATACATCGATCGGCCAGCTGTTCGCGGCAGGAGTCGTGCCGGGGCTGTTGCTGACGGCGCTGTTCATGCTGCTCATTGTGGTCATGGCCATCTTCAAGCCGAGCGTCGCCGGGCCGGTCCTTCCCGCGCGTTCATGGAATGAGAAAATCGCAAGCCTGCTCGATGTCTTGCCGCCGCTCGTGATTTTCATGGTCGTGATGGGGACCATCTATCTCGGCTGGGCAACGCCGACGGAGTCGGCGGCGATCGGCGTGATCTGCGCGCTCGGCGTGGCAATGCTGCGGAAGGGGTTCTCGCTCACTCTCCTGCACGAGAGCATGATCGCGACTGTTCGCATCTCCTCGATGATCCTTCTGATCATGGTCGGTGCGCATTTCCTGAATTTCGTCATCGGTGTGCTGGGCATTCCCCAGGCGCTCACCCAGTTCGTGTCGCAGCTCGGAGCTGGCCAGCTCGAAATCATTCTGCTGTTGATCGTATTCTATCTGGTCCTCGGCTGCTTCATGGAGACGCTTTCCATGATGATCGCGACTCTGCCGGTGGTCTTTCCGCTGATCGTGCATCTCGGCATCGACCCGGTCTGGTTCGGCATCTTCCTCGTGATCATGATGGAAATCGGGCTGATCACGCCACCGATCGGCATGAACCTCTATGTGGTGCAGGGTGTGCGCAATCAGGGCTCGATCATGGATGTGATCTACGGATCGATCCCGTTCGT
>JAEZHL010000374.1 GCA_023416575.1 Pseudomonadota bacterium | reverse complement strand
CGTCCGGACCGATCTGCTGGATCTTGAGCATCTGCGAGGAGAAATCCCGCGTGTCCTGGGGGACGAGAATTTCTTCGACCATCTCGCCGCCGTACTGCGCCAGCAGTTGCTTGGTCTCGGCGGCCGTATTGTGGCCCCAGACGTAATCGTTCGTCAGTAGCACCCATTTCTTGCCATACTGCGCGATGGCGTTTTTGACGGCGGCTTTCGCGAAATTGGTCCCGTTACCATCCCAGATGAATTTGATACGATGGCAGTTCTGGCCGGCCTCCGTTGGCGAACTCGAATTGGTGTTGAGGTAGATGACACCGTACTTCTGTGCGACCTGGCTGATCGCGTTGGCGACGCCGGAGTGCACGGCGCCAATCAGGAAGCCACACTGCTCGCGCGAGATCATGCGCTCGGCAACGCGGCTGCCGGTGGCGGGCTGAGTCTCGGTGTCAATGTGGACCGTCTCGATCTTACGGCCGAGGACGCCACCTTTCGCGTTGAATTCGGCTATGGCCATCATCATGCCGCGCCGGTCGCTGGCACCGGAATTCGCGTACTGGCCGCTCGCGTCAGACGTGATGCCGATCTTGATCGGTTTGGTGACGGCATAGGCGCGGTTATGCTGCCAGGGACCGGCGAACGTCGTGAGCCCCGCCGCTCCCGCGGCCGTGCCGATGAAGCGGCGGCGAGTGATCTTGATCGTGGACATCTGTTTCCTCCTGACGCGGCCGGTCGTGGGCCGGCCTGTTTGCATCCGCCTGGTGCCCGGGCAGGCCCCATGCGATGAATGAATTTTTATTCAATGAAGGAAAATTTCATCATGGTGTCAAGCGTTGTCTACGGTCGCTTTAGCGTAGCCGTGACACTTGCGCCTGTCCCAGCCCGTGTCAGTTCTTGAAAAAGATTGAATTTTAGTTCAAATCCGGCGGGCCACGCGAGCCATTGACGCCATCGATCATGACCACGCCCGAGACCTTCGACGCACTCCGCCAGCGCATTCGTGATCGCTACGACGATCTGTCCCCGCATCTGCAGCGCATCGCCCGGCTCGCCCTCGACCAGCCCAATCAACTGGCGCTGCAAACGATCGCGGTGACGGCCGAGACGATAGGGGTCCAGCCGTCGACCCTCATCCGCTTCGCGAAGGAATTCGGCTACGACGGCTTCAGTAGCCTGCAGCAGATCTTCAAGCTGAGGCTGATCGAAGGAGCGGCGAACTATCGCGAGACGGTCTTCGAAACGCGGGCTCAGGCGGGCCAGCCGGAGGACTTGCGGAAATTGCTCGACGGCTGCCTCGACGGCCTGGTCGCCTCACTGGAGGCGTTGCGGAAGGACCTCGATCTCGACGACCTCTCGCAGGCCATCACGCTCTGCCTCGAGGCTCGCCACATCTACGTGGCAGGGCTGCGCAGGTCACGGCCGATCGCAACTTACTTTGCATATGGGATGAATCGTCTGGAAAGGCGCTGCAGCCTCCTCGACTTCGGCGGCGGCATGGCGGAGCAGCAAGTGGCGAACATGACCCACGATGATTTACTGGTCGCGATCGCCTTCACGCCCTATTCGCAGTCGGTCGTCGATATCGTGCGGGATGCACGCGTGCGGGGGCTGCAGATCCTGGCACTCACCGATACGGCGGCGAGCCCATTGTCACGCGGCGCCACGGTGTCGTTCCGTGTCGACAAGACGGTTGCGGGACCTTTCCGGCCGATCGCGGGCGCCATCGGACTCGTTCAAACGATCATAGAGGGATTGAGCGCCCGGCTCTGACGGAAGTTCAACGGTCATGCCGAGCGTATGCGGAGCTTGCGTCGGCACCAACGTGCGAATAGTCGCGTGACAAATTCATCCCGAGCCAAGCGCAAAACCCCCCATCCATCCCAGCATCGCGATCCATGGAAGCCGAAGCTCGTCGCGGAGCTTGGAATTGAAAGATTTCTTCGTGGCCATCAACACCAGCGCCAGCAAAGCCATTCGAATCCGCGACTTCTACGGGTCGATGTGTGCGATGTCACCGTGCAGCTTCATTCAGAACGTTTCAGTTGATGGTGAGAGCTGCTTCTTGGGTTTCGTTGCTGGCGTAGCAGTGGCCCGAACGCCTCTCAGTCCCATCTGTAATAGCCGCTGAAATGTTTCTGGAGGGTCTCTCTGGCGTACTTATGACCTTGCTTTCCGGCTTTCAGAAGAAGCTGGTAGGCGATATCGCGGTTTTGGGGCACGCCTTCACCTCTCAGATACAGAATGGCGAGATTGTTCTGGGATTCGGCTAATCCGGCGTCCGCGCCTTTTTGATACCACTGAGCCGCGATGGCCACGTCCTTTTTCACCCCGTGCCCATTCTTATACATGACCCCGAGTCCATGAAAGGCCTCAACGTTATTCTTCCGGGCAGCCCTCAAATAATAGTCGCGAGCTTTCACATAATCCCGGTTCACCCCCCAGCCGTTCACATAGAGGAAGGCCAGTCCAGACAGCGCGCTACCATGTTCCTGGGCCGCGGCGCGTTCTAGCCACTTGCGCGCCTCCGCATAATCTCGTTTTACGCCGTTTGTGCCATACATATACCAGACGCCAACCGCCTCCTGAGCATCGGCGCTTCCAGCCTCCGCCTCCGCGATCTTCTGGCGCGTCGCCTTTGCGCGTTGCTCCGCCTCGGCCGCAGCCTTGCGGGCATCCTCGGCCTGTTTTGCGGCGATCGCCGCTTCCCGTTTTCGGTTCTCTTCTGCCCGCTTGGCGGCAGCATCCACCGTGTTGAAGAGAGTGAGCGCATCCCGATAGAGCGGGCTGCCACGGTCTGCATTGCGCAAGTAAAGGGTGAGTTGCTTTTTCGCCTGGGCAGGCCTTCCACTTTGGCTGAGAGCACGAGCGTAGTGGTAATGGAAGTCCGGCGGCACCGCGATGCCGAGCGCCAAGATGTCCTCGAAGGCTTGGCGCGCCTTGCCCCACTCCTTGGCTTCCATGCTGTCGCGGGCAATCAGCAACAGGCGGTCGGCTTCCACTTCGGGCGGGAGTTGCGCCCGCGCGGACTCTAAACAAACAGGCACAAGCAGCGCGGTGCTCACCAGCACCGATGCAATCATTTTCCGGAAGGTCATTTCGAGGTACCGCTCAGAATATTCCAGTTGACGCCGCCCTTGCTCGACGTGTCGAGGCGGTTCGGATTTGGTTTTCCAAAACCGCCGAGCATGTCGAGCAGCCGAATATTGTCCGTTGCAGCTTTGAAGGTCTCGGCGAGTTCCTCCGTGCGCGCGGCGTGGTGGTAACTGCCACCCGATGCACTGGCGACCTGCCGCAATTGCTCGGAGGTTTTGGCATCTGTTTCCAGACCAATCGTTTCGTGACGGAACAGCATGCCCTCGCGCTTCAAGCGCGCGACCTGATCGCTGACGTCGTTACAGCTGTCGGCGCCATCTGCAAGCAGGATGATGATCTGAGTTTTGGAGCTTGGAGTACGGTTCTTGTCCATGAAGCGGTTGACGTGGGACACGGCAGGCCCCAGTGGCGTTCCACCACCTGCCGTGATCGATTGGATAAAGCGATCGGCGGCCTGCGCGTCCGTTGTAAAGGGCAGAACCGAGATCTGCGGCTGCGCGCAATCGCCCGAAAAGCTCGCAACGGAAAATTCTGTTCCTGGAACGCTCGCTGCGCGCCTGATGGCGTCGCGCGCGGCGCGCTTGGCTTCAGCGATGCGGCTGCCCTGCATACTGCCCGAGGCATCGATCAGCAGCATCATGCTGGCGCGGACCTCATTGCCCGTTGCGCCGGATTTGCTTGGCGCAGATCTGTTTCCTGCAACGTCCCTTGTCCGCTCAGCGGCAACAGGCGTTGATGAGGACGCCTGCCCGCCAAGCACGCTGATGTCGAGCATCGGTTGCGATTTAGCGGGAGATTTCTCTTCGGTAGCAGGCTCCGCTCTACGGGGCTGCGCCTTGGCTTCTTCGGACGCCTTGGCATTCTTAGCCGGGTCAGATGTCGTTGCCGCCTGTGGTTGAGCCTTGGGCTGGCACGTGGCTTTCAGATGCGCTTCATAAGCCGCGCGCACAGCACTCACATCGAAGTGCGCCTCAAGTATTTCGGCATAGCGAACCGTCGGACCGCGCGCGAATACCGCGCGCGCCTGCGTTTCATCCAGCCATGGATCGTCGGGCGCAGGCTGCGCGCCTGATGCCACGCGGAACAATCGTCCCCAGGCTGGGCTTTCGGGAATCCGCAATTCCGTGAAGTTCGAATCGGCGCGCGCCAGGGAGTCGGCTTGCACCTCCATATAAAGCCGCCCCTTTACTCCGCTGATCGTGCCGAAATGCAGACGAAACTTGGAGGACGGCAACAACTCGACGTTGTCGAGCGCCTGCTGCCACGCTGGCGTCGGAATGTCGTTTGATCCTAACGTGAGTGTCCGCGTGCTCGGCAGGACGCCATACTCGCTGCAGACGGGTGCGTTGAGGATCGTGGCAGTTGAGGCGATCCCCCATCCACCGACGCTATATCGGCCAAACAACTCACGAACCGGCTCATCCAGCATCGTGCTGAAGCGCCATTTCAGTTCGACTGAGACCGGCGAGGCATTCGACGTTTGCGTCTTGGGGTTGTTCCACGTGGTGGAACTCGTACCCTCCCGGATCATTGGATTGGTGGACGTCTGCGCCAGTGCGGGCGCGGCAAGCGCCACCCCAAGGAGAACTAGCCCAAATCTCATTCCACCCATAACTCTGCCCCCCTTGCCCGAGTAAATTCTGGCAGCAGAGCCATCTGTTCCAGTGCCCAGGAGTCAATCCTCTAACTTCAAGGGGGAGTGGCCGCAACCATCATCTGGGAAACATTGCCGGCTTCCTCAGGCATGGTCATGCTTCGCTCCAGTCCGGATCAGATGCTGATCGATTGCGGCCTGGTTCTGACGTCTGAGAACGGCACCGCGGGCGCGTCTACCGCCCACCTGAATGCTCTGGCAGACTGGCTCGCGCCTCTGGAAACGATGGACTTGAAAGTGGAGCACGCCAACCGGTACGCAGCGCGATTCGAAGGCACTTGAATAGACCTTTGACGCAATGCCTTCGAGAGCAGGCGCCCTGCGGCGCTCCGGCGCGATCGATTTCAGCCTTGCTAACGTCGCCTTGTGGGATCGGACGAATGCTCGGGGACAACGGAACGCAGCACAAGCGCGATTTCAAGGGCTACGGAGGATGTCCTGCACGGCCTGCTCGAGCGCCTGCAGGAAACGCGAGCGATCATCTCTGGTGAAAGCCGGCGGACCGCCTCGGATGTCGCCAGTTTCGCGAAGATGGGCCTTCAAGTCACGCACAGCGCGTGCCATGCCGATATTGTTGGGAGTGAACGGTCGCCCAGTAGGTGCCAGTGCCCGGGCCCCCTTCTTCAGGCATCGGTCGGCGAGTGGGATATCCTGGGTCACGCAGATATCGGCTGCCGAGATTT
>JAEZHL010000366.1 GCA_023416575.1 Pseudomonadota bacterium | reverse complement strand
CGACTGGCGATCTCGATGATCTTGCCGAGATACATCACGGCGACGCGGTCGGTCAGATGCTCGACGATCGCCATGTCGTGACTGATGAAGAGAAGCGTGAGCCCGAGGTTCCGCTGCAGATCCTTCAACAGGTTGATGATCTGCGCTTTCACGGAGACGTCCAGGGCGGAGACCGCCTCGTCACAGACGATGAAGCGTGCTCCAGGTGCAAGCGCCCGCGCGATGGCGATGCGCTGGCGCTGGCCACCCGAGAATTCATGCGGGTAGCGCCACAGTGCGTCCTTGGGCAGACGAACCTGATCGAGGAGCTCCATGATGCGGGCATCGATCTCGGCGCCGCTGCGGGCGAGGCCGAAATTGATGAGCGGCTCGGCAATGACATCGCGCACCCGCATCCGCGGGTTCATGCTGGAATACGGGTCCTGGAAGACCATCTGCATGTTGCGCCGGGCGGCGTGCAGCGTGGCGCCGCGGCGGTTGTCGATCCGCTGGCCCTCGAACCGCACCTCACCCTCGGTCGGGCGGGTGAGGCCCATGATGAGCTTGCCGAGCGTCGACTTGCCCGAACCGCTTTCACCCACCACCGACAGCGTCTCGCCCTGCTCGACCGCGAGGTCGACGCCATCGAGCGCGCGTACGAAGCGGCGGGGGCCGAACAGAGGGCTGGCTGCGCGGTAGTGCTTCTTCAGCCCCCTGACCTCGATCACCGGCTGGGCGGCGGAACCGGCGTCAGGCGGCGGCATGGGTCACCTCATGATGGCAGGCCACGACATGGCCCTCACCGGCCGCGCGCAGCTCTGGCCGGGTGGTACGGCAGATCTCGGTCGCGTGGGCGCAGCGGTCGTGGAAGGGACAGCCCGTAATGGGCGTGCGGATCGAGGGGACTTGCCCCGGAATTTCAGTCAGCCGCTCCGACGCGCCCTCATCGAGCGAGGCGCCGAGGCGCGGCATCGCCGCTAGGAGCCCCGCCGTGTAGGGGTGGCGCGGCGTCGCGAAGATCGCGCGCACGGGAGCCTCCTCCACCTTTCGGCCGGCGTACATCACCGCCACGCGATCGGCGATTTCGGCCACCACGCCCAAGTCGTGCGTGATGAACAGGATTGCCGTGCCGAGCCGCCGGTTGAGATCGCGCAGAAGATCGAGGATCTGCGCTTGGATCGTCACATCCAGCGCCGTCGTCGGCTCGTCTGCAATGAGCAGCTGCGGGTCGCACGCGAGCGCGACGGCGATCATGACGCGCTGCCTCATGCCGCCTGACAGCTGATGTGGGTATTCCTTCAGCCGGCGCTCGGGGGCGGGAATTCCGACAAGCTTCAGCATCTCGAGCGCGCGCGCCTCGGCCTCGGATTTCGATAGCCGCTCGTGCCGCCTCAGGGTTTCGATTATCTGTCGGCCGACCGTGAGCACCGGGTTGAGTGAGGTCATCGGCTCCTGGAAGACCATCGAGATCTTCTTGCCGCGAATTGCCCCCATGTCGGCTTCGGAGGTCGCAAGCAGGTCTTGCCCGTCAAAGCGTATCGCGCCCGTGAAGCGGGTGGTTTGCTCGGGCAACAGCCGCAAAACCGACATCGCGGTCACGGACTTCCCGCAGCCCGACTCTCCGACGATGGCCAGTACCTCGCCGCGATCAATCGAGAGGTTGAGGCCCTGCACCGCATGCAGGTCCGCGCCGCCGCTGCGGAACGTGACAGTGAGCGCGTCGATTTCCAGAAGGGCCATCTCAGCGCTCCTTCGCAATGCGCGGATCAAGCGCTTCGCGCAGACCGTCTCCCAGGATGTTGACGGCGAGCACGTTGATCGAAAGGAAAAGGGCGGGGAAGAAAATGAGCGCGGGCTTGATCTGCCACATCACGCGCCCCTCGGCGATGATGTTGCCCCAGCTCGGAACGATCGGCGGCAGGCCCGCACCGATGAAAGACAGGATCGACTCGGCAATCATCGCCGAGGCGCAGACATAGGTCGCCTGCACGGTGACGGGCGCCACGGTGTTCGGGAGGACATGCTTCCAGATCAGCCGAAGCCGACCCGAGCCCGCGACGATGGCCGCATCGATGTAGGGCTCTTCACGGATCGAGAGCACGACCGAGCGGACCAGCCGGGCGACGCGAGGAATTTCGGCCAGCGTAATGGCGATGATGACGTTCCGCATCGAGGCCCCGGTCAGCGCAACGAGCGCGATCGCGAGGAGGATGGAGGGGATCGCCATCATCCCATCCATGATGCGCATGATGATCGGGTCGAGCCAGCGGCTGAAGCCCGAGAGCGTGCCGATCAAAATGCCGATGATCGACGAGACGATCGCCACCGTGAAGCCGACGATCAGCGACACGCGCGCCCCATAGATCACGCGGGAATAGAGGTCGCGACCGAGCATGTCGGTTCCGAACCAGTGCGCGGCCGAAGGATCCCGGAGCCTTGCCGCGGGATTGAGCGCCCCCGGGTCGACAGTGCCAAGCCAGGGTGCGGCCACCGCCATCACGATCAGCGCCACGAGCACGAATGCGGGCACCCAGATCATTCTCTGGTGACGCAAGGTCGCCAGCGCGGGTCGCCAGGAAGGTGCCCTGGCCGGAGCGGGCGGGGAGGAGGAGACGGCGCTCATCAGTAACTGATCCGGGGATCGAACACGGTGTAGAGGATGTCCACGATGAGGTTCAGAAGGACGTAGCTGATCGAGAACAGGAGCACGACGCCCTGAATGACGGGGTAGTCACGGCTCTGGATCGCGTCGATCGTCAGCCGGCCAAGGCCCGGCAACGCGAAGACGCTTTCTGCAACGACCGAGCCGCCGATCAGCAGCGCAACGCCGGTGCCGACGACGGTCACGATCGGAACGGCGGCGTTCTTCAGCGCGTGGATGAAGAGGATCGCCGGCAGCTTGAGCCCTTTGGCCTTGGCCGTGCGGATATAATCGCGGGACATCACCTCGAGCATGCTTGCTCGTGCGATCCGCGTGATCAGTGCCACATAGACCACCGCCAGGGCCGAGGCGGGCAAAATGAGACTTCTCAGCCAGGGCACCACGCCCTTCTCGAGTGGGGTATAGCCCTGCACCGGCAGCCAGCCCAACTTCAGCCCGAT
>JAEZHL010000349.1 GCA_023416575.1 Pseudomonadota bacterium | reverse complement strand
GCCGAGATATCGAATGCCTCGGCAAGGGCAGCGCTGTAGGCTTCTGACACACCAGCCAAGTCGAGGTCTCCTCTCCGCCGGCGCGCAAGAAAATAGCACGCCGCCTTACCGAGCGCGAAGGTGGTGGCAAAGCTCGCTGCGCTGGCGGCCACGGTGCCTGCCGTCTGGCCGTACACAGGAATCATTTTGACCATCTGGCGGATGCCGAGCTGGCTGGCTGCTCTGATGATTGTGCCGAGGCCGAAACACTTGGCGAAGTCGCCGAGGGTTCGCTTGTCCCAGGAGACGCCGTAGATCTCGGCGAGGCTGTGCAGCATCTTCGCCTGCACGCCGGGAACGGCGACGATGCCCGCGAGCGGGACCACATCGGCTGCGGCTGCGGCCGTCGCATAGCCGACCACATGCGGATGAGCGCGTGCGCTGCGCGCATCGTTGGCAGCCGCCTGAATGCCCTCGAGCACCGCCGCCAGGGCTGCCGGAGCGGCTATGCGCAGCGCCGAGACGAACGCATCGAACCCATAATCAGCAGGGCGATAGCCGTCCTCGGGCTTCGTGAAGTCGATGGGTGCGAACAGGATCGCGCCCGTTCCCGGTATGTCGCTGAACAGGCTGCGCTGGAAGGCAAGGCTGCGGGCCAATTCTGCCGGGATGTTTTCGGTCGGCAGACCGGTTCCCAGCTCGTACGCATAGCCGGATGGGTGATTTGCCCCACTCGGGTAGCCCTCGTGCAGGGAGGTCTGGGCGACGATCACTGGCCAGGATGGCTGGCGCCGGCGGAGATCCTTGATGACCGACACGATCGCATCCTGCTGGGGATCCAGCGCCTTCATGACAGCCACCATCAGGTGTGACTGGCGTTCGCTGAAGGCCAAATCCTCAGTCGGATCATATCGGGCTTCGCCGAGGCCGCGCGTGTCGAGGAAGCGGATGACCGGCGCCTCGGAGGGATAGTCGAAAACACGGGAGGTGCGCGTGCACGCCGCATAGCCGCTGCCGATCTCGGCATCGGAACAACCGGTCAAGGTGCGCACGATCGATGTCTTGCCGGACTGCACCTTGCCGATCAGCCAGACCACCGAGGCATTCTGCCGCGCGGTCGCGGCGATCGCTTCGATTTCGGGCGGGCCCGCGGCGGGCTTGCGGACAGCGGCCCACAGCTCG
This sequence comes from Pseudomonadota bacterium, assembly GCA_023416575.1. Taxonomy (GTDB): domain Bacteria; phylum Pseudomonadota; class Alphaproteobacteria; order Rhizobiales; family Hyphomicrobiaceae; genus ZC4RG25. The sequence goes on along the minus strand of JAEZHL010000349.1, from coordinate 9,737 downwards.
TTCCACCGTCGTGCAACGATGCCGTTCGTGCGGGAAAACCAGCCCACCATGCCGCTCGGGCCTCGGGTTTGCCTCATGCTTTCCCGCTCGACCTAGCGTTCGCGGCAGCAACCTTCAAGAGCCCCACCGGAACGAAGCCACCGGCGAGAGGTTAAGCGCTGCAGTCTAAGGTTGAAGCTAGGGAGACTGCCCATGCTCAGGTATGCCTTGGCGGCACTGCTGATCGCCAGCGTGTCGGGCCCCGTTGCTGCCCAGAGAGGACCCGACGGGCCGGTTGCCTCGCGGCTGAGCTCGCAGATGTTCGCCCGCAAGGCGCGTGCTGGCGATCAGTTCGAGATCATATCGAGCCAGCTTGCGCTCAGTCGCTCGCGTAATCCCCAAATCCGGTCGTACGCGCGGCGCCTGATCGCGGATCATCGCGCCAACGACAGGCAGTTGCGGGCCATCATCACTGGTGCCGGATTGAGGCTGCCGCCGGCGAGGCCCGACGCCGAAGGCCAGATGCTCCTCCAGCATCTCCGAGCTGTGCCGCCCCGCGAGTTCAATCAAGCGTTCATTGAAACGCAGGTCGATGCGCACCAGAACGCGATCGATCTCTACCGGACGTATGCCAGCCGCGGTCAGCAGCCCCAGTTGAGGCGCTTCGCCGAGCAGCAGCTGCCGGTGCTGCGGGAGCACTTCCAGATGGGGCAGCGGCTTGACCGGCGCTTATCGGCGTATCGGCCTCCGCGCTGATTATCCCGCCCGGGAGGGCGTCAGCGGCAGTCGTTTGACACCACGCACCACGAGCGTCGAGGTGAACTCGGGCTCATGGGGCGCGATCCGCCATCCGCTCAGCGCCTGCAGAATGCGCGGCCAGGCGACCTCGCCTTCGAGCCAGGCGAGATGCAGCCCCAGGCAGGTATGGAGCCCGAAGCCGAACGTGATCATCCGCGCAGCGTCAGGACGCGTGATGTCGAAGCTCTCCGCCTCCAGGAAAACGTTGCCATCGCGGTTTGCCGCCGCCGCAAAGATATAGACGCGCTCGCCAGCCCCGATGGGCGTTCCCGCAAGCTCGAGCGGCGCACTGGCAACCCGCGAAATCGCGATGATCGGCCCGTCCCATCGGAGCATCTCGTTGACGGCGTTCCGCACCACCGCTGGGTCGCCCAACCTCTCGTGCATCAGGCGCAGCTGATCAGGATGGCCGTGGAGTGCCCTGAGCCCGCTCGAAAAGAAGTGGGTCGTCGTCTCGTGGCCGGCGAACAGCAGCAGGATGCAGGAGGCCAGCAGCTCCTCGAGGGTCAGGAGGTCGTCGCCGTCGTGGGCCGCGATCAGCCGGTCGATGATCTTCTCTCCGGGACGCGCGCGGCGTTCGGCGATGTGGCGCCCGAAATAGTCGTTCATCTGGCGGAGCGCAGCGGCAGCCGGGCCATACTTGCCGGGGTCGGCACGTGTCGTCAGCACGAAGCGGGCGAGCTCGTCGGACCAAGCCTTGAGCTGGTCCACATCCGGAGCCGGTACGCCCAGCATGTCCGCGATGACGTTGGCAGGCAGCGGGTAGGCGAAATCGCGGACGAAGTCTGCTTCCGCTCCCTTCCTGACCAGTCCTGCCAGGAGACGGTCGGTCTGCTCCGCAATGACCGGGCGCAAGGCCTCGATCGCCTGGGGCAGGAACGCCATCTGCACGAGCTTTCGCAGCCGCGTATGCACTGGCGGATCGTTGAAGACCATCCATAGCCCGATACACGCGCCGAGGTAGGCGATATCAGGGTTGCCACCGCCGGCATGGCGTGCGAACGGCCGGATCCGGTCGGAGGACAGGTTCGGCTCGCGATAGGCGGCGCGCACCTCCTTGTAGGGGAAGACGCACCAGGCAGAGACGCTCTTGTTCCACTGCACCGGCGGGCCCTGACGCAGCCGGGCCAGCGCTGGGTAAGGGTTTGCGATGATGTCCGGGCTGTTGAAGTCCACGGCGGTCATCTGAATGCCTCGGGCTCACGTTCGTCTCTATTCTGACGATGGCGGGCGGGGGCTTGTCAAATACGACCGTTGCCGTCACACCCCGGAAGCCGAACGGTCGACTGCGATGACCCGCTTGCCGTCGGCCGGTGGCGCTGCTTGATTGGCGGCTCGTGCGTCCAGAGGAAGCCATGCCCAGGATCGTATCTGAGATCAATCCGTCCAGCCGTAACTTCCGTGCCAATGCCGAAGCGATGCGGGCGCTGGTTGCGGATCTGGCTGAGAAGCGGGCAGAGGCTGCCCAGGGCGGGCCGGAAAAGTTGCGCAAGCGCCATGAAGCACGCGGCAAGCTGCTGCCGCGGGATCGCGTGATGCGGCTCCTCGATCCCGGCACGCCGCTGCTCGAGTTCTCGCCGCTGGCTGCCTATGGCCTCTACTCGGGCGACATTCACGGCGCCGGCCTCATCACCGGGATCGGTCGAGTTGCTGGTCGGGAATGCGTGATCGTTGCCAATGATGCCACCATCAAGGGCGGCACTTATTTTCCGATGACCGTCAAGAAGCATGTGCGCGCTCAGGAGATCGCGCGCGAGAATCGGCTGCCGTGCATCTATCTCGTGGATAGCGGCGGCGCCAACCTGCCCCATCACACCGAGGTGTTCCCGGACAAAGAGCACTTCGGACGCATCTTTTATAATCAGGCCCGCATGTCCGCCGAGGGCATTCCGCAGATCGCGGTGGTCATGGGGAGCTGCACGGCCGGCGGCGCATACGTGCCGGCCATGTCCGACGAGAGCATTATCGTGCGCCGTCAGGGCACGATATTTCTGGGCGGGCCGCCTCTGGTCAAGGCGGCGACGGGCGAGACGGTCAGCGCGGAAGACCTCGGCGGCGCCGATGTGCACACCCGGCTGTCGGGCGTCGCGGACCATTTCGCGCTCGATGATGCCCATGCACTGGAGATCGCGCGCAATATCGTCGCCAACCTTAACACGACGAAGAAGCTCGACATCGCGCTCGCGGAGCCGCGGCCGCCCGCCTACCCGGAGGAGGAGATCGACGGCTGCGTTCCGGCCTCGCTGGCCACGCAATATGACTTACGCGAAGTGATCGCGCGTCTCGTCGATGGCTCGGAGCTCGACGAGTTTAAGGCACGCTATGCGACGTCGCTCGTCACGGGCTTCGCCCGGATCGAGGGCATGCCCGTAGCGATCCTCGCCAACAACGGCATCCTCTATTCCGAGACGGCGCAGAAGGCGGCGCACTTCATCGAGCTCGCATGCCAGAGGCGCATTCCGCTGCTGTTCCTGCAGAACATCACGGGCTTCATGGTGGGGCGCGATGCGGAGGCAGGCGGCATCGCGCGACACGGCGCCAAGATGGTGACGGCGGTGGCGAGTGCGAACGTGCCCAAGATCACCGTCATCGTGGGGGGCAGCTATGGTGCCGGCAACTACGCCATGTGTGGACGGGCTTACGATCCGCGCTTCCTGTTCATGTGGCCGAACGCGCGCATTTCGGTGATGGGGGGGCCGCAGGCAGCCTCGGTGCTGGCGACGGTGCGCCGTGACAATATCGAGGCTGAGGGCAAGTCGTGGAGCGTCGAGGAGGAGACCGCATTCAAGGCTCCGATCCTGGATCAGTTCGAGCGCGAGGGGCATCCCTACTATGCGACCGCGCGCCTCTGGGATGATGGCATCATCGCTCCGCGCGAGACTCGCCGCGTGCTGGCGCTCTGCCTTTCAGCGTGCTTCAATGCGCCGATTCCGGAGACCCGGTTCGGCGTCTTCCGTATGTGAGCGGCAAATAGGGATGCGGCGCTTGCGCTTCAGCCCGGAACGTCACGGTTCTTGCGCTTCTTCCGAAGAAGTGGTCCAGCCGCCCTCCTGACGGAGCTTTCGCAGCTGCCGCGGCGGCTTGCCGAACCAGCCGCGCGCCGCGCGGGTGAATGCGCTCTGCTCGGAAAAGCCGAGCCGGAATGCGATCTCGATCAACGGCAGGTCGCTGTCGCGCAGATAGCGTTCGGCGAGATTACGGCGGGTATCGTTCAAGACCCGCTCGTAGCTCGTCCCTTCCTGGGCCAAGCGATTCTGCAGGGTCCGCGGGCTTATCCGCATCCGCTCGGCGACGTTCTCGAGCAGCGGAGGGTCGACATTCAGCGTTTCAACGATGGCACGCGCGGTCCGCGACACCACGTCGAAGCGCGACGTCAGCGTTTGCAGCTTTGCCTCTCCCGTCTCGCGCAGGATTCGGTACAGCCGGGGATCGGCGCTGCCAGGGGTGCGCTTCAGCGTGGCTGGGTCGAATGCGATCACGTTGGCCCTGGCATTGAACGTGATGCGTGGCCCGAAGATGCGGTGCAGCCTTGCCGTGCATGGCAATTCCGGGTGCTCGACCTCGAGCGCCAGCGGGTTCCAATCCTGGCCGGCGATGCGCCGCAGCCTCAGGAGCAGGACAGCGTTGGCGAAGCAGGCGAATTGCACGAGTCGCGTCGTCGCTACGATCGGCGAGTGCCACATAAGCTTCGCGACGTCTTCTTCCTCACGAAACGCCAGGGAACTCGGATTGAACAGGAGTGCCGCGAACTGGGTGAGTGATTCGAGTGACTCGCGAACTGTGGTGGCGTGCAGCATGAGGTAGTCGATGAGCCCGTTCGCACCCAGCGGATAGGCTTCCGCAAGCGCGAGCCCGAAACCGGGATCATCGGTGCGCTCGGCCGCCAGTTCCAGGACATGCGCAACCCTGTTGAGAGGCAGCTCGATCGCGGGATCATTGATCGCGTAATGCGGAATGCCAGCTTGGGCAAGGAGGTCGTTTGCTTCGATGCCACGCGCAGAGAGGACCTCGCGGAAACCCGTGAGAATGCTTCCGCGAACAAGGGCTTGGCGGTTTGGGATCATGGGACGGGAGAATGGCTCAGCCTCAGCTCGAGCCCAACTGCGCTTTTCGCCGCGACTAAAAGTGGGTCACGTCAAAAAGCAGGTGCAGCAGGTCAAGTCTGATCTCCTGTTGAGGTCGTATGTACGCGCAAAAATCAGAAGCATGACCGTCACACCAAAGACCACTCAACAGCCCCTTGCTTTTTATGGAGCTATTCCAAATGACCTCTCGTTCGCCTGATCTGGACCTCATGAGCTCGGCCCTTCACCTCCTTCACCGGGCCGGCCAGAGGGCCGACGAACTGTTCACGTCCACGATGCGTGACAACGAGCTGACGCCGCGCCAGTTCGCGGTGCTCAAGGCTGTGGCGAGCGCCGAAAATCCGAGCCAGACGCTGCTCGTGCAGCAGACCGGTATCGATCGGTCCACCATCGCCGACATCGTGCGCCGTCTCATCAAGAAGGGGCTCCTGCAGCGTCGCCGGACCACTCACGACGCCCGCATGTACGCGGTGAAGCTCACCGCAACCGGACGCGATGTCCTCGAGGAGGCGGAACCCGCCGCCAAGACGACGGAAGAGCAGCTTCTGGGTGTGCTGCCCGAGCGGCAGCGCAATGCCATGATCGATGCGCTGAGCACGATCGTCGCCAACCTCGAGCCGGCGAATGAAGACCGTCGCGCCGCTCCGACTCCTCCGCCCGCGAAGGCTGCGAAGGCGTCTGCAAAGGCGCCCGTGAAGGCTCCCGCCAAGGTCCGCCGCACGAAAAGCCGCTGAGCACCTCTGACGCATTTTGCAATGGGGCCGCACGATGGGCGAGAAATCGCTCATCGTGCGGCCTTCCGCGTTTCGGGGGCCGTCGAACCCGATGTGTCGCGGTTAATTCAGTGTCATTCAATCGGTGGGGGATGTCTGGAAATTAGGCGCGCTATAATTGTGACTTGAGGTATCCGATCCCCTGCGGTTGCCAAGCGGCCCGCGACTGGCCACTCTCTCGCCGGAGGCTGCCGTGACCGAAGTGCTCTTCTATCACTTGGAGAAACAACCGCTCGAGCAGGTATTGCCGAACTTGCTCGAACGAACGCTCGAGCGCGGATGGCGTGCCGTGGTGCAATGTGGCAGCCAGGAGCGGCTCGACGCGCTGGACAACTGGCTGTGGACGTATCGCGACGACAGCTTCCTGCCGCACGGGACCGCGCGTGACGGCCACTCGGCACAGCAGCCGATCTTCCTCACGCTGGGCGACGACAATCCGAATGAGGCCAAAGTCCGCTTCCTCGTCGAGGGCGCCAGGGCCAGTCAGCTCGATGGCTACGACCGCATCGTCCACCTCTTCGATGGTCATGATGCGGAGGCCATTCAGCAGGCGCGCGAGGAATGGAAGCGCGCCCGCGCGGCAGGTTGCCAAGTGACGTACTGGCAGCAGGCGGACAACGGGCGCTGGGAGAAGCGCGCCTGAGGGCCGCGCTAGTTGGTATCAGCCTGCAACCGGGCACCGGGACGCGCGCCTTTCTATGATCGCCGTCGTCACATAGGTCACGAGAGCCAAGGCCAGCGCTGCGACGTAAGGCGTCTCGATCTCGAGCATGCCGAAGATGAGCCAGCCCAAGGCGCCGGCCAGGATCGTAGCCATGGCAGCGTGTTGCGCGCCGAAGCGGGTGAAGAGGCCGAAGACAGCGACCACGAACACGCCCGCGCTGCCTGCGGCCGAGGCTGTTTCGACGAGATCCTTTACCCGGTCCGCGGTCAGGGCCATGGCGAATGCAAACACGGCCAGCAATGCCAGAACGACGCGATTGAGCAGCAGCCGGCCGCGATCATCGAGCCATGGCATCACGCGCTCGACGATATTGTGCGAAACCTGTCCCGAGCTCGCCAGCAGGACCGAGTCGACCGTCGATAGAATGGCCGAGATAACGGCCCCCGCGAACATCACGTACAGCACCCCGGGGAGATGCGCCTCGGCAAGCAGCGGCACGATCTGCTCTGCGTCATCCACTTGTGGCAGGAGCTGCGGCCCGACAAGACCCAAGAAGACCGGAATGGCCCCGACCACCAGGTAGATCGCGCCACCCAGCATGGCTCCCCGCGCGGCGACCTCGGCCGAGCGCGCGCCGAGAATGCGGGAGATGATCTCGATGGCCACCACAGTACCGCAGATCGGAATTGCGAAGCTCTCGATCAGGCCGAGCCATCCTTCATCGCCGATCGTGAGAGCCTGGACGCGATCGCTGTCGACATTCGCCAGTCCCTCGGCGACACCACCGACCTGAGCGGCGACCACCACTGCGAGAACCACCAGGCCGAGCACGATGGCGACGCCCTGGATCAGGTCGGTCCAGGCGTCGGCGAGGAGGCCGCCCAGCACGCTATAGGCGACGACGAGGACCACCGCGACTGTAATGGCGACGGAAACGTCGAGCCCCGAGGTGGCGCTGACCAACTGTCCGAAGGCACGGATCTGCGCCGCCGCCCAGAACATCGAGCCGGGCAGCAGCACCAGCACGACGAGCTTCTCGACTCCCGGCGAGAAGCGCTGGCGGAAGAAGTCGGCGAACGTGATAATGCCGCGCTTCCACAACGGCACCGCAAAAAGAGCGCCGGCTATGAAAATGGCAACGGCATAGCCGAAGGGGTCGATGCGGCCACCGCTGAGGCCTTCCTCGTAGACAGCGCCCGAGGTGCCGACGATCGCCTCGGCACCGAAGAAGGTGGCAAAGACCGAGAACGATACGAGCCCCAGGCCGAGCGAGCGGCCTGCAACCAGAAAGTCTGTTGTCGTCTTGATCCGCCGGGCGACCCAGAGGCCGATCGCGAATTGAACCAAGACATAGGCGAGCACGCCGACCTGCACTCCGGTCATGGCTCAATTCCCCCTCGCTCCTGAACGGGTTATCCCCATAGCGTCGGAGGGGGCTGGGTCAACTCGATTCTGTCGTGGGGTGCGCGGGAGGCTGGGGTGCGGGTGCCCTTGGCAACAGACTGCTGTACCATTCCGTCCAGGATTAGCTTTAATGTAGCAGTAGGTCGTGGCTGCACCCTGCGGGGCAATAGGGGAGAGGTGATATCACGTGCTTGCCTTCCTTCGCCCGGCTGTTGCCGCGCTGACGGCATTCTCGGTTGCGGCGATGCCGTTATCGCAACCAGTTGTTGCGTCAGAAAAATTGACGCGCGCGGAGTACGAGGCCTGCCAGGCGGGCGACGAGCAGGCATTCCGGGCAGCGGTGGAGCGGATCACGCTGAAGGCGCTGCAGGGTGGACTGAAGGCGGTTGATTTCAAGGCAGTGGTCGCTGAGGAGTGGCGCCGGGCCGGCCTAGACGAGATCCTGGACAAGCGGGTCGACATCGCCGTTGCCGAGGTTCGCGAGGAATCGAGCTGGGGAGACCTGCTGCAATCCCTCGCCTACAAGGAAAAGTCGCAGGAGCTGGCGACCGCGGTCGCCGAGCGCGTCTATCGGTCGGAGCCCGCGCGACTGGCCATCGAGCAGCTGGCGGTCGGGGTCGGCAAGGATGTCGGCCGCAATATCGAGCTGGCGACGATCGATGCGGCCGAGCCGTCGCTGCAATGCCTGCAGGCGTTCCTGGGGCCGCGCTTCGGCTCAATGGTTTCGCGGGTGGTTGCGAGCGACGCCGGCAAGGAATTCGCCATCGATCCCGAGACCGCCAAAGCCCGGGCGTCCACGGCCGCCGTGTTGATGGAGAGCAGCGAAGGGCTGGCCGGAGCCGTTGTTCTGTTGGTTCGTCGCCAGCTTTCCAACATGGCGAGCCGGATAGGGCACCGGATCGTCGGTGCCGTGCTGGGACGACTGGTTTCGATCGTCGCCGGCGGCGTTGGCGTGGTTCTGATCGCCAAGGACATCTGGGAGCTGCGCAGCGGTGTGCTGCCGATCATCGCCGAGGAGATGAAGTCGAAGGCGACCAAGGAGCGAGCCCAGGAGGAGCTGGCACGCACCATCGCCGAGCAGCTCGACGAGCAGGTGCGCGACATTGCCAGCAAGACGGCCGACAGAATTGTCGAGATCTGGCGTGAGTTCCGGAGCGCGCACGCTAAGGTCGTCGATCTCGCGGAACGCGATGCATCCTTCAAGGCCTTTCTGGATACGGCCCGCCCGGAGCAGCTGCCGCGCATCGACGAGGTAGTCGGGCTGCTTGCGGCGGCGGAGGGCGATGGGGGCGTCCTGAAGCGGCTCGGCGATGGGAGCCTGCATACTGCCGTGAACACGCTGTCCGAGTCCGGCATGGACATCGCGCGCGAGACGCGCTCGGTCGATTCGGCGCTGCGCTGGACAACGATTGCCGGAGAACGGCTCGGCCTCGTCGTCGAATATGAAGTTTATAAGCGTGCCAAGCCGGAAGACTTCACCAAGATTTCGCTATCCCGCATCTTCGCTCTCGATGACAGGCTGGCGGCGGTCCGGCTGACGGGCATCGAGCGCGGCGCTCGTGACGTGCTTTTCGAGCTCGAGGATAAGGATCTTCGGACTCTGGCACGCAGCCTCGCCGAGCCGGAGCTCACAACGCTTGCCAGCTATCTGACTGGGTTGCGTACGAGCGCGAGCCAGAGGGTGTTGCGGGCCATCGCGCAGAACCCGGCGAAATTGCAGGTGCTCTCCTCGCCGCGTGTGCGCAATGCCGTGCTCGCGAGCCGGGACCAGGATGCGGCCGTCGCCATGATGCTCAGGGCGGACTCACTGCCCAATCCGGCGCTCATCCGTTCGGACTTCGGACTCGTCATGGATGGCGAGATCAGCCCGCTGTTGCTGTGGGAGAAGCACGCCCTGCTGCTCACGTTCGCCTCACTGCTCATGCTCATCGTGCTGCTCGTCCTGAAGCGGCTGGCGTTCAGGCGACGGCGCAAGGTTGCTGCGTGACTGGGCGTTTGGCTGAGGTGGAGGGCTGCCGATGCGGCTGGTGACAA
>JAEZHL010000394.1 GCA_023416575.1 Pseudomonadota bacterium | reverse complement strand
AAGCCCCCCCACGCCGCGCCGCCCGGTATGACGCCAATCCCGCCCGACACCCCGGCCGGGTGAAACCGCAGCTCCGCCTTACCTGTTGGCGAACATCGCGTCCTGTTCAGCCCGCAGCTGCCAGAGCGTCGAGCCTGCCGGTGCGTCCACGGCATCGGCAGCGATGAAGCTGCCGGCTGCAACCGGTCGCGTCAGCGTGCGGCCGACGGCCATGTAGTACGGGAGCGGAGCCGATCCAGTGACGGCCACCGCCGGGGTCAGCACCGGCTCGAGGTCCGGCACCGCATGCCGCGTGCCCACGATCTCCAGCTTATGCCCGGCCGGCAGATCGCGCATCGCACGCGCCGTCAGGTCGACCACCGGCCGATAGCGCTCGTCGATGATCGACTGCCCGAGCCGCGCCGCCGCGAGAATGGAGATCGGCGCCTCGACGCCCAGCAGGTGCGACGGATTGTAGACGAGACCGTACTTCCCGTCCGCGGTCGTCGGAATGCCCTTGCCGCGGAACAGAGCGCCCGAGCGTGCATCAGCCCAGCCGACGACGACGAACACGCCGCCCGCGAAGCTCGACTCGTCCGGCCGGCGCAGGCAGTTGAAGACGTCGATCCTGCCCTCCCCTTCGAGCAGACCGCCATCGGCCTTCGGGATGTAGAGGTCCGGCAGCTCCACCGCGCGCGTCATCGGCGTGTGGAAGTCGGGCTTGTCCGGCACGAGGCCCGTGGCGTTGGCGACCAGAGCCATCTCGCAGTAATCGGGCACCGTCCGCTGCGGAAGCGCCGCGAGGGCTGCGGAACGGGCTTGGATGGTTGCGGCACGGTCATCGCCGAGCGCCCACAGGCCGGCAATCTCTGGCGCCGTGACGCGCTCGCTGGTCCACGTCACATCGTGGCTCGAAGGGTCGTAGACGTAGTCGTACTCGCTCGACTTGCCCGCGCAGATCACCGGCAGCCCGAGCGTGCGCGCCCAGCTCACGAGCCCGATCAGCAGGGCCGGCTGGTCGCCCTCGACGAGCGTGTAGGCCACACCTGCGGCGCGTGCCTTGGCGGCGAGCAAGGGACCGACGACGCACTCGGCTTCCTTCGTCACCATGGTGACGCCGCGGCCTGCCTCGATCGCGGCCAACGCGTGGCGGGCGCCATACTCGGCGTCGCCGGTTGCCTCGACGACCATGTCGAGCGGCAGGGCGAGCAGATCGGCAACGCTGCTGCACATCGCGATCTCACCAGCAGCCAGCGCGGCTTCAGCGGCCTCACGACTGTCACAGCGGCGGGCGGGAACGCCCATGGCCTGCAGTGATGCGGCGACCCGGTCGAGGTCCTTGTCCGCAACCGCCTTGACGACGAGTCCCTCCATCCGCCGCGACTGGGCGATGAGCGATAGGCCGAACTCCCCCGCGCCGATGAGTGCGACCGACACCGGCTTCTCCCGGGCAGGGCGGAACAGGGTTTCGAACTGCATGAAGGGCTCCCCTTAAGATTGGCTGTTTCGCGGGCCACTTAAGGCCCACTGGTCGCGAACGCGCAATCTCGAAAATCGCTGGGGAACAGGCTTTTAGCCTCGATGACCACGGACGCTCGGTTGACGAACGAGGGCCGCGGCGATGCTCTAGAGAGCCGGTCCGCTGGCGTGGCCGGCCTCACCCGGGCGCGATCTCGCGGCCAAATCGCCAGGCGCGTCTGCGTAGAGGTCGTAAACGACGTCGAGCGCATCGAGGAACGTTGCTGCCAGATCGAGCAGCGGCCCGAGCTCGACACGGCACGCCACCCGGAACTGGGGCGTGACGACGACCTGGTCGGGCACAAGGAGCCCGGCGGTGTCGCGAGCGATCATGCCACGGCTTCGCAGGTACTCGACCATCTCGTCGCCGGTGTGGAAGTCGAAGTCAGTCCAGTCGCCGAGCTCACGCGCAGCTTCCGCCAGCGGCTCGGTGCCGCTGAGGAACAGCCCGGAAAAGAGCTCCAGCCGTGGATCGCTCCGCCGCAGATCTTGCGCGCGTTCACGCGCCTGCAAGCCGCGCATGGCGAGCGCCAGCTCCAGCGTCCGCATAGCTTCGATGCGGCGGCGCAAGGCGTCCAGCTCGCCCAATAGGCTCTGCTGTCCCGGCTCGGGCGCTTGTGCTGCAACGGTACGGTGGACCTTCAGCAGATCCTCTCCCGAAGCCAGCATGGCATCGAGATGATCAGCGAGCAGGTAGGCCGTAGCCTCGCTTCTGTTGCCTGTCAGCTTCACGGCTCTTATCGATTGCGACGATCGAGGAAGACATCACACGACTGACGCAACGGAACGTAACGAAACTGACACGCGACAACTGCAAGTGTCCGTGAGTAAACACTGATTCGGGCCAAAGTGGGCTGCGTCAAGCTGAGCGGGCTCAACGCATCCACTGAAGGCTGCGGGCTTGACAGATCCTGAGGCCGTTTTTGGCGCCAGTGGTGGCAGCAAGAGCGAGCTCGCTGTCCGCTTATTCAGATCAGCGGTTCAAACATCCAAAGTTTCCGATGCGCCGGTCCCTGCAATGCGATCGGCTCCGGGTTGATCCCGGAGCCGTGAACTGTGCAGCCATGGGAGAGTTAGCCTTCCCGGCGCGTTGAAGGCACCGGAAAGGCCCTAGCCTCGCATCACGAGCATCCGCTCGTGCCGCCGCAGGTATCGCACTTGAGGCAGGTGCCGTTGCGCACGAGGGTGAAGTTGCCGCATTCGCGGCAGGATTCGCCCTCGTAGCCCCGGATGCGGGCCTGGGCCGCGAGATCGGCATCCGAGCGCGGCTTGAGCGCCA
>JAEZHL010000305.1 GCA_023416575.1 Pseudomonadota bacterium | reverse complement strand
TGCCCGCCGTGCTGGATATCTGGATCTACCTGTTCCTCAGCGGCATGACGACGGTCTCGGCTGCCGTATTCCTCTACTCGCACAACAACGTGGTCGCCTCGATCACCGTCATCAACATGGATGATGCGGGCGAGTATGCAGCCGCCTCGGCCATGGCCATGGTCATCGTGGCCACCTGCGTCGCGGCGCGGTGCCTCCACCTTTTAGCCACCCGAGGACTCGCGCGCCGCGCCCAGTCATGGAAAGCGCGCTAAGACCCGACTCAGCGAGATTACGAACATGCGGCAGAATACTGACAGGGCGCCACGCATCGTGGTCGTCGGCGCCGGAATTGTGGGTGCGTGCTGTGCGGCCTACCTGCGACGGGAAGGCTATGCGGTCACAATTCTCGAGGCCGAGGAGCCTGCCGCCGGCGCCTCGCGCGGCAATGCCGGCGCGCTCAGCCCTGGGAGCTGCATCCCGCTGTCGATGCCCGGTATCGTCAAGGACGTGCCGAAATGGCTCACGGATCCCGACGGGCCGCTGGTCGTTCGTCCGTCCTACGCGCTCCAGGCCATGCCCTGGCTGATGCGCTTCGTGGCGGCGGGCCGGCCGCACCGCATCGACGCCATTGCCGATGCCATGCACGCGCTCCATAGCGCCGTCTACGACAGCTATCAGCCGCTGCTGCAAGCCTCTGGGGCGGGCCATCTGATCCGGCAGACGGGGCAAATCGTGCTCTACCGCAACGAGCGCGGCCTGCAATCGGCGATGCCCGGATGGCAGATGCGGAAGGATCGCGGCATCACGTTCGAGGTGCTCGATAAGAAGGCGGTGCACGATCTGGTCCCCGCGCTCGCGCCGGACTATGCTTGCGCCGTCCTGCAGCCGACGCACGGCTACGTCGTCGATCCGCAGGCCCTGGTGCTGAAGCTGGTGGATCATTTCAAGGCGAGTGGCGGCCAGCTGGTTACCGGCCGAGCCGTTCGGCTGGTGCGCAATGCCGCCGGCATCGCCGTGCATTTGCAGGATGGCCGGTCACTCGAGGCCGACCATGTCGTCGTTGCGGCGGGTGCGTGGTCGAAGTCACTGCTCGCAGGACTCAAGCTGTCGGTGCCGCTGGAGACGCAGCGCGGCTACCATCTGCACCTGCCCACGCCCGGTGTCGAGTTGCCGCTGCCAGTCTCATTCTCCGACAGCAAGTTCTACGCAACGCCGATGGCCGGCGGGCTGCGCCTCGCAGGCACGGTCGAGTTCGCACGGCCGACGGCACCGCCCGACTACCGGCGTGCCCGACGCCTCGGCGCGATCGCCAGCAAGTGGTTCCCGAACCTCGATCTCAGCAACGCGCAGGAATGGATGGGACGCCGCCCGTGCACGCCGGACTCCCTGCCGGTGATCGGCCCCGTGCCGGGCGATCCGCGCATCCTGCTCGCGTTCGGGCACGGCCACAACGGCATGACGAGCGCACCAGCAACGGGGCGGGCGATCGCCGATCTCGTCGCCGGACGCCAGCCTTTCCTCGATCTCAATCCATACCGGCCCGACCGTTTCTGAACGCGACGCGCCAACGCGGGAGCACAGCAATGAGCAGTACAGAGAAAGTCACTGACGAGGCCGCAGTCGTCATCATCGGCGGTGGCATCATCGGGTGCTCGATCGCCTATCATCTGGCCAAAGCGGGCATCACCGACGTTCTGGTGCTCGAGCGCAATCAGCTCTCGAGCGGCGCCACCGCGCGCGCCGCCGGCCTGCTGTGTCATGCCCGCTCGGACACCAGCACGGTCCACATGGTCAATCGCACGCGGTCCGCGATCACCGAGCTGGAAGAGTTCCTGGACGAACGGCTCGACTATCGCCAAGTCGGCAGCATCCGCGCCATTTTCAGCGAGACGCGCGATGCCGAGCTCGCGACGATGGAGAATTGCCTCGGCGAGGCCGGTCTTCCAGTCGATGCCATCGACGCGGCCGAGGCCCGAAAGCTCTGCCCGTGGCTCGATCTCAGCGCGGCACGCCGGATCGTCCACGTTTCCGCCGATGGCTACATCGATGGCGCGCGGCTCGGCACCGCCTATGGGGCGGCGGCGCGCAAGATGGGTGTGCGCATCCAGCGCGGCGTGACGGTGACCGGGGTCCTGACCGAGGGTGGACGGGCAACCGGGGTCGTCACGACCGAGGGGACGGTCCGCGCGGACTGGGTCGTCAATGCCGCCGGCGTCTGGGGCGCGGAAGTGGCATCCTGGTTCGGCTGGGGATTTGCCGCCGCGCCGACGCGCAGCCATTACTGGATCACGGCGCCGGACGGCAACGGCGCGCCGGGCACGCCCAATGTGCACTTGCCGGACATGCGGACGTATATCCGCGGCGAGGTCGGCGGCCTGCTCATCGGCATGCAGGAGCCGCAGTCGCGGACTTACCATCCCATGCAGCTGACGGTCGACATGGATGACATGCCGCTCATCGATGAAGAGCGCGACATGGACCTGCTGGTCGAGCAGGCGGGTGGACTGCGCGGGATCATTCCGAGCATCGATCAGTGGGGATTTGCCCATCATCTCGCCGGCCTGTCGAACTATACGCCGGATGGAAAATTCGTCATCGGCACGATCCCCAATATCGAACGGGTCGTGCTGGCGGGCGGGTGCTGCGGATCGGGGGTCGCCGCCTCGGGAGGCTTCGGCCAGGTCGTCGCCGACATCATCTCGGGCGCGGAACCGCAGATCGACATCACCCGCTATCGACCCGACCGCTTCGGCATCGTCGACCCGACGTCCGATGCTTTCCGGCAGCGCTGCGCGGCGGCTCGTTCCGGCAAGAGTCGCGGCAAGGTCGACAGCGACGTTCCGGCCTGACGGGCTGGGCGCTCAGGACCTGACCTGAGTGCTGGCGGGGCCCGCCCCCGCCGGGGCATTTCGCCTGCGCTCCCCTGCTGGCTTGCGCCCCCCGGCAGTATCGCTGATATGTAGTCCGGTCGCATGTCGCGGCCGGACTTGCGATTCTGCGGGCACCGGCACTCTGATTCGCCGCGGATGCAGTTGCCCCCGCCCGCGCGCCACACCGATCTTGAGCCGAAATCCTATGCAATTCCCGTCACATAGGTTCTCCGTCGCACCGATGATGGACTGGACTGATAGGCACTGCCGTCGGTTCCACCGGCTACTGACCCGTCACGCGCTGCTCTATACGGAAATGGTCACGGCCGAGGCCATCATTCATGGCGACAGGCAGAAGCTCCTGGGCTTCTGCTCTGAGGAGCGGCCGTTGGCGTTGCAGCTCGGTGGCTCGGATCCGCAGCGGCTGGCGATGGCGGCGCGCATAGGGGCCGAGTTCGGATACGACGAGATCAATCTCAATGTCGGCTGCCCGTCGGACCGGGTGCAGGAAGGCCGTTTCGGCGCCTGCCTGATGGCCGAGCCGGAGCTCGTCGCCCGCTGCATCACCGCCCTGCGCGAGGCCTGCGATCTGCCGGTCACCATCAAGTGCCGCATCGGCATCGACGACCAGGACAGCGAGGCCGACCTCGAGCGCTTCGTGACAACCGTTGCCGCGGCTGGAACGCGGCACTTCATCGTGCACGCACGCAAGGCCTGGTTGCAGGGGCTCTCACCGAAGGAAAACCGGGACATCCCGCCACTCGACTACGGGCGCGTTTACCGGCTGAAGGCGGCGCATCCCGAGCTGACCATTGTCATAAACGGCGGCATTCGCTCGCTGGACGAGGCGGAGCAGCATCTGCAGTGGGTCGATGGCGTCATGCTCGGGCGCGCGGCCTACCAGACGCCGTATCTGCTGGCTGAGGTCGATCAGCGGATCTTCGGCGCGACGACACCGCCGGTCACGCGCCGCGCCGCGATCGAGCAGCTCATCCCCTACATCGAGCGCCACCTGGCGGCGGGAGGCCGCCTGAATGCGGTGACCAGGCATGTGCTGGGGCTCTACCACGGCGAGCCGGGTGCCCGTATCTTCCGTCGGCATCTGAGCGGCCCCGACCTTCGTGACGCCACAGGGCTGGAGGCGCTCGAGCGCGCCCTCGCCGCCGTGTCACGCCCCGGCGCCGATCGCGATGGCAGGGCTGCCGCATGAGAGCGCGACCGGCTGTGGTGGGATCGCCAAGGCTGTGACTCGCACGGGTTGAAACGGGTGGGAGTCTTTCCGGTCTGCGACGTCCGGGAAGGCTCCAGGGCGAGTGAAATGGATCTTGGGATTTCTGCCGGCGCAGTCCTGCTCCTGGCGCTGGCACTTGGCGCGGGCGGGCTGCTGACGGGCTTCATGGCGGGCCTGCTCGGCATCGGCGGTGGCGGCATCCTCGTGCCGGTGCTCTACGAGCTTTGGACGATCCTCGATGTCGACCCGGCGATCCGCATGCACATGGCCGTCGGCACCTCGCTCGCCGTGATCATTCCGACATCCCTGAAATCCTTCGCCGCCCACCGTGCGCGCGGGGCCGTCGATATCGGGCTCTTGAAGCGGCTGGCGCTGCCGGTCGTTCTCGGCGTCATCGGCGGCGCGCTCGTCGCGAGCATCAGCGCCAGTGCTGGCCTGAAGTGGATCTGGGCCGTGTTCGCCACCGTCATGGCCATCAAGCTGCTGTGGGGGCAGGATGGCTGGCGGCTCGGAAACGACATTCCCAAGAGCCGACTGGTCGAGGTGTACGGGTGTTTCGTCGGCTTCATCTCGACGTTGATGAGCATCGGCGGCGGCGCCTACATCACGACGATGATGACCCTCTACGGTCGGCCGATCCATCAGGCGATCGGCACGTCGTCCGGGCTCGGACCGTTCATCGCGATCCCCGGCACGATCGGCTTCGTGCTCGCGGGATGGGGTGCGTCCGGGTTGCCGACGGGCTCGCTCGGCTACGTCAACCTGATCGGCGCCGCCGTCATCATCCCAGCCAGCGTCTTCGCCGCGCCATGGGGCGCGCGCCTTGCCCACGGGATATCCCGGCGCAAACTGGAGCTCGCGTTCGGATGCTTCCTCGGCGTGATCGCAGTGCGTTATCTTGTGAACCTGCTCGGCTGATCACGCGCCAACGGCGAGAAGGCTGGAGAGTTCCCATGCGCTTTCTGATCGCGATCCTGGTCCTCGGTCTCACGACGGCGCTCGCGGCGGAACCACTGCCGCCGATCTCGGGTCCGGCGGAACCGCGCGTTGCCCCGCGCCAGGGTGAGGACGGGCTCCATACGCAAGACTGGTTCGTGCACTCCTTCCTGGACCTGCGCGAAGACCACGCGGAAGCGAAAGCGGCAGGAAAGCGCTTTGCCATCATCTTCGAGCAGCGCGGCTGCATCTACTGCACCAAGATGCACAAGGAAGTTTTGGCGCTGAAGTACATCAATGACTACGTGCGCGAGAACTTCCATATCGTGCAACTGGATCTCTGGGGATCGCGCGAAGTCACCGACTTCGACGGCACGCGCCTGCCCGAGAAGAAGATCGCCGAACGCTGGGGCGTGCTGTTCACGCCCACCGTCGTCTTCTTCAAGGACGAGATCACGCAGGATCGCAGTAGGTGGGGCCAGGAGCTCGAGGTGGCGCGGATGCATCTCGGGATGGGGCCGGGCACGTTCTACGACATGTTCGTCTGGGTCGGCGCGAAGGTCTACGAGAAGGACCGCAACTTCCAGCGCTTCCACATTGAGCGGCAGCAGCAGCGCTAAGCGCCGCAAGCTGCCGCGCCGCCATCGTACCGTCTGACGCTGATCATTTCCGAAAAGAGCGGATTTCGGCCGCACTCGTGTTATTGTTCAGCTTTCACCACCTGTAACGAAAGCTGACGGTATTGCGTGCAAACGGATTAGTTTCTGCTTCATGAATCTTCTCGACGAGCCGACCCGCCAGGTCATCGAGGAATACCGGCGGCGCTTCAGCGTCCACTTGGATATCCCCGCGCTCGAGCTCGACTACGCACGGCGCAGCCGGTTCGTTGCCGCTCTGGAACTGGCGTTGCAGCGGAACATGCCCTTGTTCGATTACGAGCTGCAGGAATTCGAGGTCTCCCGCGTGCGGCGCCTCTGGCTGTGGATGAAGCGTCGCATGACCCGGCTGGCGGCCCGGCGCGCCGCCATGCTATGAACCGGCCCGGAGATTCAAGGAACGGTTGCAATGCCAAGCACTTGCACCAGATTGCGCTGCAGGCCGGTCCTCCGGCTCGTCGCGGTCGTGATGCTCCTCCTCGCTGCTCCTGGCGTCGCCGGCGCGCAGGAGACCCGCCCCTATGACGACAAGCTCCTGCGGCTGTCTGAAATCCTCGGCGCCGTCCACTATCTGCGCGAGCTGTGCGGCGCCGATGAAGGCCAGCTGTGGCGCGACCGCATGCGCGAGCTGATGGAGGCCGAGGGCACGACCGCCCTGCGGCGGGCGCGGCTCACCCGCAGCTTCAACCGGGGCTACCAGGGCTACAGCCGGACGTATCGCACCTGCACGCCCTCCGCCGAGACGGCCGTGACGCGCTTCTTCGCCGAAGCTTCACAGATCGCCGACGAGCTGATGCGCAATGTGCCCTGAGCGCATCACACATAGTCACCAGACGATTTACTCTTAATTGTTGTGCTTGCCACTCTTGGCCGCGGCATGTGCTACGGAGCAGGCTGGGTGGGACGAGCGCAAATGCTTTGCGCAGAGACGAGAGCAACCATGCAAGGTTTCCACGAGATCGAGGACAAGAACGACAGCTTCAAAGCTCTGAGCCTCATTCTCGAGGCATGGGACGAGGGAGCCGACCAGGGGATTGCACCGGAGATGATGGCCTACGCGGCCCTGTTCACCGCGCTGACCGATCTCGTCGCCGCCTTCGGCGAGGATGCCGTCGCCAATCTCGCCCGCGGGCTCGATGCCCGCGTCAGGCAGGGCGAATTCACGATCTACGGCACGACACAGTAAAGGTCCGGAGCCACGGCTCCGGTCACGGGTCGGATCGCGCTCGATGGCGATCCTGAACAGCCGCGCCCTAAATGACGGGGATCGGGGATGGATGGATGCCGCCGATATTCAGCGACGGCGCTACCGTCCCGAGTGCAAGCTCGCCGATGAGCAGGGCGCCGAATCCGATCAGCAGGATGCCGGCGATCCGATTGATCTGTTTCAGCCCTGACACCGGGAAGCGGTGCCGGATGCGGCCGATCAGCGACGAGAGCAGCACCCACCAGACGAAACTGCCGGCCACGATCGAGGCCACCATGGTCAGGGCATCGATGTTCGAGGCGACCTCGACGAAGCTCGAGACCCCGCCGAAGATGGCGAAAAGGCCGAGCACAGCGCCTGGATTGGTGATCGTCAGAAAGAACGTCTTCGGCATATCCCAGGCGAACTCGGAATAGGAGACCGGCTGATCGTCGGCATCGCCGGCGACGATGATCCCCGGCGCTGTGAAGTAGAGCCTGAGCCCGAAGGCGACGAGCGCCAAGCCGCCGATGATCTGGATGGCGTTACGGTAGTTCTCGATGGCGCCGGATATGGCCCCGACGCCGAGCGCCGCGCAGAGCGCGATTACGCCATCGCCCAGGACTGCGCCGGCCCCTGCCGCAACGCCGCCCCAGAAGCCGCGTTCGATGGCGCGCTGGATGCACAGGACGTTGACCGGGCCGACCGGAGCCGAAACCAGGACGCCGATGACGAGGCCGATGGGAATGATGAGTGGATTAGGTATGAACTGCATCAGTAAGACGGCGCATTCCTTCGGTGTGATCTGGTAGCACGCCCGGGTTCCGCCGTGGCCCGCGAACCTATACGCCCACCGTGGACGGTGGTTCTCGTGTCGTTGAGAAAATCGCGCGAGGCTCGGCGCCGCAATGGAGTTCTCCCCGATGGCTCGCTCACACGTCCGGATCGCGCTTCGCGATTGCCTATTGGTAGTAACGCTAGCTTGTCTTGTCCAATGGTTAGCGCCGTCGGCTGCCGTCTTGGCGCAAGGCAGCCGGCAGCCACCCGCCCGGGCGGCCTGCTCTGCGGGCACCGAGGCGGCCAAGCCGCTGCCCGCGCCGGTGCAGGAAATGCGCGATGCGATACTGGCGGCGGTCGGGAACGGAGACATCGAGGACCTACGGACCGCTCTCGAGTGGAACGAGCTCAGACCTCACATCGGCACGCAACAGGTCGATGATCCGATCACGTACTGGAAGCAGATCTCGGGCGATGGCGAGGGCCGCGAAATCCTGGCGATCCTGGCGGAAATCCTGGATTGCGGGCACATCGCACTGCCGATCGGCAAAGACGTCGAGAACAATCTCGTCTATGTATGGCCAGCGCTTGCCGAAGCCGACCTTACGAAACTGACCCCGCAGCAGGAGGTCGCTCTCTACCGGCTGGTGAAGCCTGCCGAGGCGAAGGCGATGCGCGAGGCAAAGCGCTGGCAGTGGTGGCGTCTGGCCATCGGGGCCGATGGAACCTGGCACGCGTTCCACAAATCCGAGTGAGCGCATCGCTCGGGGGCAGTCGTGCGTTAGCATCTCATGGTGTTGACATTGCCGGCGCACATTCTTATCAAGCTGGGTGTTAGCACTCACCGGATGCGAGTGCTAACATGCTTCATTCCATCCAGCTTGAACCATCCCACTATCGGGAGCGCTGACATATGAAATTCCGTCCCCTTCACGACCGCGTCGTCGTGCGCCGCGTCGAAAGCGAATCCAAGTCCGCCGGCGGCATCATCATCCCCGATACGGCAGCCGAGAAGCCGCAGCAGGGCGAAGTCCTCGCCGTTGGTCCGGGGAGCCGCGACGAGTCCGGCAAGCTCGTTCCGCTCGACGTCAAGGTCGGCGACAAGGTGCTGTTCGGCAAGTGGTCCGGCACCGAGGTCAAGATCGATGGGCAGGACCTGCTCATCATGAAGGAAAGCGACGTGATGGGCGTTCTGGCGAAGTAAGCCAGCAGACCGCCAATCCGTGAAATGTGACTTCGTGATTCCGGAAGATGCCGACCGCCACCGGCCAACAGCGCGACCTGGCGTGCTGGCGATCTCAGGAACTCACGAGCTTCCAACCAATCGAGATCAGGAGTAGCCAATATGGCAGCTAAAGACGTCAAGTTCGCCGCCGATGCGCGCGAACGGATGATGCGCGGCGTCGATATCCTTGCCAACGCCGTCAAGGTGACGCTCGGCCCGAAAGGCCGCAACGTCGTCATCGAGAAGTCGTTCGGCGCCCCCCGCACGACCAAGGACGGCGTGACGGTCGCCAAGGAGATCGAGCTCGAGGACAAGTTCGAGAACATGGGCGCGCTGATGGTGCGCGAGGTTGCCCAGAAGACGAACGACATCGCCGGTGACGGCACCACGACGGCCACCGTGCTCGCCCAGGCCATCGTCCGCGAGGGCCTGAAGTCGGTTGCCGCCGGCATGAACCCGATGGATCTGAAGCGCGGCATCGACAAGGCCGTCGCCCAGGTCGTCGAGGAGATCGAGAAGCGCGCCAAGAAGGTCAAGAGCTCGGAAGAGGTCGCTCAGGTCGGCACCATCTCGGCCAACGGCGAGTCCGAGATCGGCGAGATGATCGCCGAGGCCATGCAGAAGGTCGGCAACGAGGGCGTGATCACGGTCGAGGAGGCGAAGAGCCTGGAGACCGAGCTCGACGTCGTCGAGGGCATGCAGTTCGATCGCGGCTATCTCTCCCCGTACTTCATCACCAACGCCGACAAGATGGTGGCGGAGCTCGAGGACCCCTACATCCTCATCCACGAGAAGAAGCTGTCGGGCCTGCAGGCCATGCTGCCGGTGCTCGAGGCCGTCGTTCAGACCGGCAAGCCGCTGCTCATCATCTCCGAGGACGTCGAGGGCGAGGCTCTGGCGACGCTGGTCGTCAACAAGCTGCGCGGCGGCCTCAAGATCTGCGCCGTCAAGGCTCCGGGCTTCGGCGACCGCCGCAAGGCCATGCTGGAGGACATCGCCGTCCTCACCAGCGGCCAGGTGATCTCCGAGGACCTCGGCATCAAGCTCGAGAACGTCACCCTCGACATGCTGGGCCGCGCCAAGCGCGTCACCGTTGACAAGGACAACACGACCATCGTCGACGGCGCCGGCAAGAAGAAGGACATCGAGGCCCGCGTCGCCCAGATCAAGGTTCAGATCGAGGAGACGACCTCCGACTACGATCGTGAGAAGCTGCAGGAGCGTCTGGCGAAGCTCGCCGGCGGTGTTGCGGTGATCAAGGTCGGCGGCGCCACCGAGGTCGAGGTGAAGGAGCGCAAGGACCGCGTCGACGACGCGCTCAACGCGACCCGCGCTGCCGTCGAGGCTGGCGTGGTTCCGGGCGGCGGCGTTGCCCTGCTCAAGGCCTCTCTCGCCATCAACGTAAAGGGCGACAACGCTGATCAGGATGCCGGCATCCAGATCATCAAGCGCGCTCTGCAGGCTCCGATCCGCCAGATCGCCGACAACGCCGGCGTGGAAGGCTCGATCGTGGTCGGCAAGATCCTCGAGACCCGTGGCCAGGCCTTCGGCTACGACGCTCAGAAGGACGAGTACGGCGACCTCATCGAGAAGGGCATCATCGACCCGGCCAAGGTCGTGAAGACCGCTCTTCAGGACGCTGCGTCGATCGCCGGCCTCCTCATCACGACCGAGGCGGGCATCGCCGAGGCTCCGAAGAAGAAGGAGCCGGCCATGCCGGGCCCGGGCGGCATGGGCGGCATGGACATGATGTAAGCCTTTGAGTGCGATCGGCTGCGGC
>JAEZHL010000304.1 GCA_023416575.1 Pseudomonadota bacterium | reverse complement strand
CACCAGGGCGCCCCCCCGCCGCGCGCGCGCGGCGTGACCAGCCCCAATCCCGTGATAACAACCCGTCGCATGCAAAATCCCTAGCCGGCGGCGCCGGGCACGGAATGCCGCTAACGCCGACAAGTCGTAGAAAGCAGGTCTACCGGGATCAGATGCCCCGGCAGAGCTGTCGACTCACGCTGCGTTCGCGTTCTTCTCGAGGAATTTCACCGCGTCGCCCACCGTCAGGATGTGCTCAGCGGCGTCGTCGGGGATCTCGCACCCGAACTCTTCCTCGAACGCCATCACGAGCTCGACCGTATCGAGGCTGTCCGCGCCCAGGTCGTCGATGAAGGAGGCGTTCTCGGTCACCTTCTCCGCCTCGACGCCGAGATGCTCGACCACAATCTTCTTCACGCGCTCGGCAACGTCGCTCATAGCATTTCCCTCGTATCGTCAGTTTTCACTTCTTGAGTGTTCTGTTGGTCGCTCCGACCGCCAGTAGACTGGGCTGGAAGGAGCGGAGTCTCCGAGCGGGCTACCAGAGTCACGGTTCGAGTGTCTCGAAATTACCTGATCTTGGCAGCTTATCCACAAGTACACCTCACGAAAGCAGGCGCTCGTAACACACTTCCCCGGCGTTTACCAGTATCCCGATCGACTGTTGCTTCGGGTCTTTTGCCAATGCCGGAAAACCGTTCGGAAACAGCGGCTTCCCGGATCAGACCATAACCATTCCGCCGTTAACATGCAGCGTCTGGCCGGTCATGTAGCGGGCCTCCTCGCTCGCCAGATAGAGAGCGGCAGCGGCGATATCATCGGGCGTACCGAACGTGGCCGCGGGGATGTGCGCCGCGATGGCTTCCACCTGTTTCTCGTTCAGCGCATCCGTCATGGCCGTCTTAATGAAGCCCGGCGCGATGCAGTTGGCGGTGATGCCACGCGAGGCAACCTCACGGGCGAGCGACTTGGTCATGCCGATCATGCCGGCCTTCGCCGCGGCATAGTTGCCCTGCCCGGGGTTGCCGATAACGCCGGATATCGACGTGACGTTGATGATCCGGCCCCACTGGCGGCGCATCATGTTGCGCACCGCGGCACGGCTGAGCATGAAGGCGGACGTCAGATCGACGGCGATGACCTGGTCCCACTCCTCGTCCTTCATCCGCATGAAGAGATTGTCCTTGGTCATGCCGGCATTGTTGACCAGGATGTCCAAGGTGCCGATCTTCGCTTCGGCTTCACCGGCAAGCTTCTGCACGGCGGCGCGGTCGGCAAGATTGCACGGCACGATGTGCACGCGCTCCTTGAGTTCGCCTGCCAGCGCCTCGAGCTTCTCCACCTTGGTGCCCGAGATCGCAACGGTGGCACCCGCAGCATGCAACCTGCGAGCGATGGCATCGCCGATGCCTCCCGTCGCACCCGTGACGAGCGCACCCTTACCGGCCAGATTGAACATTGCGACTATCTCCCGAGTGCTGCCAGCGCAGCGTCCACATCCGCCGGCGAGCCGACCGGCATCGCCGTGGCCTCCGGAAGGATGCGCTTGATGAGGCCAGACAGCACCTTACCCGTGCCGATCTCATAGAATTGGGTGACACCCAGTGCGCCCATCCTCAGGACACACTCACGCCAGCGCACCGTGCCGGTCACCTGCTCGACAAGGCGCTTCCTAATCTCGTCCGGATCGCTGATCGGCTCGGCAACCACGTTGGCCACGACAGGCACGCGCGGCCGCCGCACCTCGACCTTCGCCAACTCCTCAGCCATCACGTCTGCGGCTGGCTGCATCAGGGAACAATGGAATGGCGCGCTCACAGGCAGCGGCAATGCCCGGCGAACACCATGCTTCTTGCCGATCTCAGCCACGCGATCGATCGCCGTCTTGTGTCCGGACAGAACGACCTGGGTCGGCTCGTTGTCATTGGCGATCTGGCACACATCGCCCTGAGCGGCTTCTGCGGCAACCTTCTCCGCCACATCGAGCCCGACGCCAAGGAGTGCTGCCATCGCGCCCTGGCCGACCGGCACCGCCCGTTGCATCGCCCGACCACGGGCCCGCAGCAGCCGCGCCGCATCGCCGATCGACAAGGCGCCGGCCGCAGCCAGCGCCGAATATTCGCCAAGGGAGTGCCCGGCAACGTAGCTGACGTGGTCCCCCAGCTGGAAACCTTTCTCGATCTCGAGGACCCGCATGACTGCCATCGAGGCGGCCATAAGGGCGGGCTGGGCATTCTCGGTGAGTGTGAGGACATCCTTCGGCCCCTCCCACATGATGTGTGAGAGCGACTCGCCAAGCGCGTCATCAACCTCTTCAAAGACTTGTCGAGCTGCCGGATACGCCTGGGCCAGCTCGCGGCCCATGCCGACGTCCTGGCTGCCCTGGCCCGGGAAGACGAATGCCATCGCCATGAACGCTGCCACCCCTTAACAAATCGTGTGTTCGCGTGCCGAGATGACGGGCTTTAGGCATGGGTCGGCGCGCCCTGTCAAGCGATCTTCGACGCAACCTCGCCCGATGATACCCCACCGCCGGTCCGGATCGACGGCCAAGTTCCGCCCCATAAAACCCTGGAGAATTAACCGCATTTCCGGGGCCCCGGACCACGCCACTTCAGTTTTGCGATGATGATAATCATTACCTTTCCCAACCCCGGAGGCGTGACCGAAGCAGACTTACGAATGACGTGCCGCCAAGCCTAAACACTTGCGGCGCGCAGCAATTTGCGTATAAGAGGCCCGTTCGCAAGCCATCCTGGTTGGAGGCTGAACGGCGGGCGCGTTCCCATTCACAGGAGCTCGTTTGCGGGTTTCAATCCCGATGCCGCCGGTGTCTCCGCTCTTTGAGGTCGTCCTTGAGGCCTTTCCTGCCGCGTAACGCCGCGGCCGAATCGGCCTGAAAGGGGCTCCGCGCCAGGGTGGGTAATTTGAGGATGAAAGGCAAAACTACATGCCACTCTATGAGCATGTCTTCCTGGCACGCCAGGAGGTCTCGCCTCAACAGGTCGAGACCATGATGAAAGAATTCGGGCAGGTTATCACGGACGCTGGTGGTACGGTCGGCAAGACCGAGTACTGGGGCCTCAAGAGCCTGGCCTATAAGATCAAGAAGAGCCGCAAGGCACACTATGCGCTGATGAACCTCGACGCGTCGCCAGAGGCGGTCGCCGAGATGGAGCGTCGCATGGGCCTCTCCACCGACGTCCTCGAGTTCATGACGCTGCGCGTCGAGGAGCATGAGGCCGAGCCTTCCGTGCAGATGCGGAAGGGTGAGGACCGGCGCGACGGCGAGCGCGGTGGTTTCCGCGGCGGCGACCGGGGCGGTGATCGCGGTGGATTCCGTGGTGGCGACCGTGGTGGCGACCGCGGCGGCTTCCGTGGCGGCGACCGCGGTGGTGATCGCGGTGGTTTCCGTGGCGATCGCGAAGGCGGCTCGACCTATCGGGCGCGGCCCGAGGGCGGCGCACCGCGCGGTCCGCGTCCCCAGCAACCGGGCTCGGAGGAGTGATCCATGGCTGACGTATCTGCTGCTGGCGGTCCGCGCCGGCCTTTCCATCGCCGTCGCAAGACCTGCCCCTTCTCCGGGCAGAACGCGCCGAAGATCGATTACAAGGACGTCCGCCTGCTCGGCCGTTACATCTCGGAGCGTGGCAAGATCGTTCCGAGCCGCATTACGGCGGTTTCGGCCAAGAAGCAGCGCGAACTCGCCCGCGCCATTAAGCGCGCGCGTTTCCTGGGCCTCCTGCCCTACGTGCTGAAGTGATTTGAGACTGCGCGTCCCGCCCGCGGCATCGTGGGCGGGATAGCGCTGAGCACACGTGGTTGAGGCGGGTGGCCCTGGGTCGCAGCCGCACTCTAACCGCCCTAAGCGCGGGACAGCTGGTGTTATGCCTTTTGCTCTACTGATCGGCCTTGGAGCCGGTGCCGTCTCGGCACTGCTTTTTGCGTCCGCCTCGACCGGAACGCTGCTCGGCCTTATCGTCCTGTTCTTCCTGACACCGCTGCCCGTCGCCATTGCTGGCCTCGGCTGGGGCTGGCATTCGGCTGCGACGGCAGCAGTGACGTCCCCTATTCTACTCTCACTTCTCGTCGCCCCCCGCGCCGCATTCTTCTATCTCGTCGCGCTCGGCCTTCCGACGGTCGTGCTGTCGTATCTCGCGTTGCTGAACCGCGGCAGCGCGAATGGTGGGCCGGACAAGGTCGAATGGTACCCGATCGGCCGCATCGTCGCTGTCGCCTCGCTCTGGGCCGGGGGCCTCGCATGCCTGGCGCTGCTGACGACGGCCACGGACATCGAGGGCCTGCGCACTGCTCTCCGTGAGACGTTCGAGCGCATTTTCGTACAACAGATCGATGCGTCCGTAACCGACGGCCAGATTGGTGAGAATGAGATCACCGCCTTCACCGAGCTGATGGTCGCGAGCTTCGCGGGCGCCATCGCCACGGCCTGGATGGCGCTCGCGACGCTCAATCTGTGGCTTGCGGGTCTCGTGACGCGCGCCTCCGGCCTCCTCATCCGGCCGTGGCCCGAGCTGTCCGCAATCGCCCTGCCCCGCCAGATGCCGATCGCCTTCGCGGCTGCAATCGCCCTGTCATTCCTGCCAGGCTACGCCGGGCTCATCGCTTCTGGGTTCGCCAGCGCATTTCTGTTCGCCTTCCTGCTCGTCGGGCTGGCTATCCTGCATTCGGTCACGCGCGGCATGGGCGCGCGCGGCCTCATTCTCGGGGCGGTTTATGCCTCGCTGATCTTTCTCAATCCCTTCAGCGGATTGGCGGTTGCGACCATCGGCCTTGCCGAGCCGATCTCGCCGTTGAAGCGCAAGCGGCCGCCACTGCCGCCGACCACGATCTGAACCAACATCCAACATAGGAGCATACGATGCAGGTCATTCTTCTGGAGCGTATCGGCCGTCTCGGCCAGATGGGCGATGTCGTCAACGTCAAGGACGGTTACGCCCGTAACTTCCTGCTGCCGAAGGGCAAGGCGCTGCGCGCCACCAAGGCGAACATGGAGGAGTTCCAGACCCGCCGCGTGCAGCTCGAAGCGCGTAACCTCGAGCTGAAGAAAGAGGCCGAGGACGTCGCGACGAAGCTCGAGGGCAAGCAGTTCACGACCATCCGGCAGGCTGGCGACACGGGTCAGCTCTACGGCTCGGTGTCGACGCGCGACATCGCCGACCTCGTCAAGGATGGCGGCTTCACTGTCGACCGCTCGCAGGTCATCCTTGAACGGCCGATCAAGACGCTGGGCGTCCACCCGGTCAAGATTGCCCTGCACCCAGAGGTCGTCGTGATCGTCAGCATCAACATCGCCCGTTCGGCCGAGGAAGCGGCACGCCAGGCGCGTGGCGAGGACGTCACGGTCGTGCGCGAGGAGCGCATGGAGCTCGAAACCTTCGATCCGGAGGCGATGTTCGAGGAGGAAGGCGCTCCCGAAGGCAGCGAGGCCTAAGGCACGCATCGCGCGCAGCTCTTCATCAGACCCCGCCCTGTTCTAGCGCAACGTGTTGCACCAGCACGTTAATCGCAACTTGCTGCCCGGCTCGGAAGTGGGCACATTTCCACTTCTTGAGCGTTTAGGAGCAGCATGTAGCAATCGCGCCTTACCAGGGCAGGGGTCCTCGCCATGTTCTGGCCTCTTGAAGCGACACTGCGCCGGATCGTCGTCGACGGCAGTCTCACTGTCGTCGACGCTCAGGGTCAGCGATATCAATTCGGCAACGGATCGGGCGGCCCAGTCGCCATACGTCTGACCGATAGGGCGATCGAGCGATCGATCGCCTTCGACCCCCAGCTCGCTCTCGGCGAGGCCTATATGCAGGGCCGGCTGATCGTCGAGCAGGGCGGCATCTATGAGCTTCTCGACATTCTGATGCGTAACGCCGCCACCCAGCCGCAACCGCGATGGGCGAGCACGGTCGATTACGTGCGCCTCTGGCGGCGCCGGTTGCAGCAGTTCAATCCGGTGTCCCGTTCACGGCGCAATGTCGAGCGCCATTACAATATCGACGGCACGATATACGAGCTGTTCCTGGATCCTGACCGGCAGTACTCGTGCGCCTACTTCCAGCCTGGCGCCGATCTGACGACAGCCCAGCACGCCAAGAAGGTGCATCTTGCATCCAAGCTGGCCATCAGCCCCGGCCAGCACGTGCTCGACATCGGCTGCGGCTGGGGTGGCATGGCACTGTGGCTCGGCGCCAACACCGGCAGCCGGGTGAAGGGAATCACGCTCAGCAGCGAGCAGCTTGCCGTCGCCGAGGAGCGTGCACGCAAGCAGGGACTCCAGGGCGTGGTCGACTTCGCCCTCGAGGACTACCGGCGAATCGGCGGCACCTTCGACCGCATCGTTTCGGTCGGCATGTTCGAGCACGTCGGCGTCAACCATTACGGCACATTCTTCCGTCGGGTGAACGAGTTGCTCAATCAAGACGGAGTCGCGGTGCTGCATTCGATCGGTCGCTCGGACGGCCCCGGATTCACCAATCCGTTCATTGCCAAATACATCTTCCCCGGCGGCTATTTCCCCTCGCTCTCGGAGGTGCTGCCGGCGATCGAGCGCGCCGGTCTCATCGTCTCCGACATCGAGATTCTGCGGCTGCACTACGCCGAGACGCTGAAGGCCTGGCGGGAGCGCTTCATGGCCCAGCGCAATGTTGCTGTGGCGCGTCAGGGCGAGGCGTTCTGCCGGATGTGGGAGTTCTACCTGGCGGGGTCCGAATCGGCGTTCCGGAATCAGGGGCTGATCGTGTTCCAGATCCAGCTCGTGAAGCGAATCGACGCCCTGCCGATCACGCGCGACTACATGATGGAAACAGAACGGCTGCTGCAGCGCCAGGCGGCAGCCCGCCCGCAGCCGACCCGCCTCGCCGGCGAATAGTGGCGCCCGTGGGCCGGCGTTCTCTTGTGCTTTCTCCAGAACTCAACCTGCAGGCGCAAGAGACGGGAATGAAATGGTTCGGACACGTCCTTCATTGGCAGATTCGCACCGCTGCAAGCACGTTCGGAAGGCGGTGTGCATTGTGGGGATGGCAAGGCTGGAGCAACGGTTGGTGAGCCAGTTCGCCCGCGGGATCTGCTAGCTTCCCGCGCATGACACAGACCGCCCTCCTCTCTTCCGACAAGCTCCGTGCGCAGTCGGCTTCCGACGAGCCGCTCGACTTCCGGCAGCCGCCCCACAACATCGAGGCCGAGCAGGCCTTGCTTGGCGCGATCCTCGTCAACAACGAGGCGCTCGACCGGGTGGCCGGCTTTCTCGAGCCGGAGCACTTCTATGATCCCATTCACCAGCAGATCTATGAGGTCGCGGGGAAGCTGATCCAGGCCGGCAAGCAGGCGACGCCCATCACCCTGCGCACGTTCTTCGAGAACGCCGAGCCCATCGACGACAACCTGACGGTGCCGCAATACCTCGGGCGGCTGGCGGCCAACGCGACCACCATCATCAACGCGGCCGACTACGGGCGCACGATCTACGATCTCGCGATCCGCCGCACACTGATCGTGATCGGCGAGGATCTGGTCAACACCGCCTACGACAGCCCCGTCGACTTCCCGCCGGAAGAGCAGATCCAGGAAGCGGAGGGCCGCCTCTACGCCCTCGCCGAAAGCGGCAAGTATGGCCAGGGTTTCCTGAGCTTCGGCACGGCGCTCACCCAGGCCATCGAGATGGCCAACAACGCCTATCAGCGGGACGGCCACCTGTCCGGTCTCTCGACCGGGTTGACCGATCTCGATGCCAAGCTCGGCGGCTTCCAGAACTCGGACCTGATCATCCTGGCCGGCCGCCCGTCGATGGGCAAAACGGCCCTTGCGACCAATCTCGCCTACAACATCGCCAAGGCTTACAAGGCCGAGAAGCAGCCGGACGGCACGGACAAGGTCATCGACGGCGGCATCGTCGGATTCTTCTCGCTCGAAATGTCGGCCGAGCAGCTCGCCACGCGTATTCTGTCGGAGCAGGCGGAGATCTCCTCGGAGAAGATCCGGCGTGGCATGATCACGGAAGACGAGTTCCGGCGGCTGGTCCAGGTCAGCCAGGAAATGTCGCAGGTCCCCCTCTACATCGACCAGACCGGCGGCATCTCGGTCGCGCAGCTGGCCGCCCGTGCCCGCAAGCTCAAGCGCCAGCGCGGTCTCGGTCTGCTCGTCGTCGACTATCTCCAGCTGCTCTCCGGCTCTTCGCGCCGCTCGTCGGAAGGACGCGTGCAGGAAATCACGGAGATCACCACCGGCCTCAAGGCGCTTGCCAAGGAACTCGGCGTGCCCGTCATCGCGCTGTCGCAGCTCTCGCGCGCCGTCGAGCAGCGGGAAGACAAGCGGCCGCAGCTTTCGGACCTGCGTGAATCGGGTTCCATCGAGCAGGATGCCGACGTGGTCATGTTCGTGTTCCGCGAGGAGTACTATGTAGAGCGGCGCAAGCCGTCGGAATCGAACGTCGAAGAGTTGTTGAAGTGGCAGCAGGAGATGACCCTCGTCCACGGCAAGGCCGAGGTGATCATCGGTAAGCAGCGCCACGGCCCGACGGGCACGGTGCAGCTCTCGTTCGAGGCCAATTTCACCCGCTTCGGGAATCTCGCACGTGAGTACCAGATGCCCGAACGGTTAGAATGAGCTAACAGGGCCGTCATGTACACAAGAGTGCTTTATGAACGGGATCACACCATCCCAGCGGATGCGCGCGCCGTGCTGCGCATCGATCTCGACGCACTGCGCGCCAACTGGCGCAAGCTGAACGAGGTCTCCGGAAGCGCCGAGTGCGCCGGCGTCATCAAGGCCGATGCCTATGGCCTCGGGATCGACCAGATCTGTCGTGCGCTGACCGAGGAAGGCTGCCGCACGTTCTTCGCAGCGACCCTCGACGAAGGCCGCCGGATCCGTGCCGTCCAGCCCGGCGCCGTCATCTATATCCTCGATGGGCTGCTGCCCGGCGCGGCGGAGTACTATTCGGGCTTCGATCTCCGGCCGGCGCTCTCCAGCCTGGCCGAGATTCGCGAATGGGCCGCCTACTGCCGCGAGCGCGGCCGCCGGCTTTCGGCCGCAATCCACATCGACACCGGCATGCACCGCCTCGGCCTGCCCGAGTACGAGGTCAACGAGCTGGCCGCCGATCCCAGCGTGCTCGACGATTTCCGCGTCACGCTGCTGATGAGCCACCTCGCCTGCGCGGACACGCCAGACAACCCGATGAATGAAGTCCAGCGCGAGACGTTCGAGCGGCTCACTGCGCGCCTGCCGCCGGCCCCGCGTAGCCTGGCCAATTCGGGCGGGACGTTCCTCGGGCCGAAGTACCATTATGACCTCGTGCGTCCGGGCATCGTGCTCTACGGCGGCCGCGCCCATGAGGACCGGCCCAATCCGATGCAGACGGTCGTACGCCTCTCGGCCAAGGTCCTGCAGGTGTTCGAGGCCGCGCCGGGCGATCCCGTCGGCTACGGCGCCCTGTACACGGTCGAGCGGCCATCCCGAATCGCCACGATCGCCTGCGGCTATGCCGACGGCTTCCTGCGGGCGCTGAGCGGCTCGACGGGCAAGCCGCGGCCAGTGGGCTTCATCGGGGATTATCCGGTGCGCGTCATCGGACGGGTGTCCATGGACCTCATCACGCTGGATGTTAGCAACGTGCCCGCCGACCTTGCGCATCGCGGCGCCTGGGTCGAGGTGATGGGGGACCGGGTCACGCTCGACGACCTCACGGACCGGGCCGGAACGATCGGCTACGAGCTGCTGTCGCGGCTCGGCCGACGCGTGCACAGGATCTATGAAGGGCCGGGCATTTGAGCCGGGGCGCCGCCGTCTTTCCCGGCCCGCCGGCTTCAGAGGGGGTGTAGTCGATGGCCAAGCCGGCGCGGACGAGCTACGTCTGCCAGAACTGCGGCGCCGTCTCGAACCGGTGGGCTGGAAAGTGCGCCAGCTGCGGCGAGTGGAACTCGCTGGAAGAAGAGACCGACGCCGGAGCGCCGCCGCCGGGGAGCGGGCTGACGCGCCAGAGCCGCGGACGGATCGTGCCTCTGGAGCCGCTTGCCGGCAGCTCCGAGCCCGCGCCGCGCATCGGCACCGGCCTTGTCGAGCTCGACCGGGTGACGGGCGGCGGCATCGTGCCGGGCTCCGCCCTGCTGATCGGCGGTGAGCCCGGAATCGGTAAATCGACGTTGCTGCTGCAGCTGACGGCGTCGCTCGCCGTTGCAGGTCACCGCGCGGTCTATTTTTCCGGCGAGGAGGCCGTCGCCCAGGTCCGGCTGCGCGCCGACCGCCTCGGCCTCGCCAGCGCGCCTGTGGCACTCGCCTCCGAGACCAACCTAGCGAATATCCTTGCGACCCTTGCCGAGGGCCGCCGGCCCGATCTCGTGGTCATCGATTCCATCCAGACCCTGTGGGCCGACGCTCTCGAGGCCGCCCCCGGCACGGTGAGCCAGGTGCGCGCAGCCAGCCAGGCCCTGATCCGCTTCGCCAAATCCCATGGCAGCGCCCTCCTCCTCGTCGGGCACGTCACCAAGGAGGGCCAGATCGCCGGTCCCAAGGTGGTCGAGCACATGGTTGATACCGTCCTCTACTTCGAGGGCGATCGCGGACACCCGTTCCGCATCCTGCGGGCGGTGAAGAACCGATTCGGAGCCACCGACGAGATCGGCGTCTTCGAGATGGCTGGCCAGGGGCTCCGGGAGGTGGCGAATCCGTCCGAGCTGTTCCTCGGCGATCGCGACCTCGACACCCCCGGCTCGGCCGTTTTCGCCGGGATGGAAGGCACGCGGCCGCTGCTGGTCGAAATCCAAGCGCTAGTTGCGCCATCAACGCTCGGCACGCCGCGCCGGGCGGTGGTCGGCTGGGATGCGAGCCGGCTGGCGATGGTGCTCGCGGTCCTGGAGGCCCGGTGCGGGGTGAGCTTCGCCCAGAGCGACGTGTATCTGAACGTGGCGGGCGGGCTGAAGATCACCGAGCCTGCCGCCGACCTCGCCGCGGCAGCCGCCCTGCTCTCGTCATTTTCCGGTGTTGCGCTCCCACAGAATCGGGTTTTCTTCGGCGAGATCAGTCTTTCCGGCGCGGTTCGGGCCTCGGCTCACATGACCACCAGGCTGAAAGAGGCGCAGAAGCTTGGGTTCAGGCATGCTGTCCTGCCGCATGCCGGCGAGGTCGACGCGGCAGCGTTGACGCTTTCTTTGCAACGTATCCCGCATTTGAAGATGCTTGCGGACCAGTTGGCGCCGTGCGACTGAAGTTGCGGGGACGATCCCGTCTGCAAACGAGTACTTGAGGGAGTCTCGACCGATGATCGGTCCACTGACCTATCTCGATGCCGGCCTACTGGCCATCGCATTCCTGTCCGGGCTGTTGGCAATGTACCGCGGCCTGACCCGCGAGATCCTGTCCATTCTCTCATGGCTCGCCGCCGCAGCCGCGGTGCTCTACTTCGTCCTGTTCCACAAGTCGTTCGCCGCCGACCTCGCGCATCAGATCAGTGCCCCGGTGCCGATCGCGCAGATCGCCGTCGGCGCGGTGATCTTCCTCATCGTCCTGGTCGTGGTGCATCTGGTCACGGCGCGCATCTCGGATACCATTCTCGATAGTCGCGTCGGCATGATCGACCGGATCCTGGGCTTCGTGTTCGGCGTGGTGCGCGGTTTCGTCCTCGTCGTCATACCGTACATGTTCTACGAGTCGTTCGTGCCAGATCCGCAGAGCCAGGTGCCCTGGGTGCGCGAATCGAAGTCCCTGCCGATGATCCGCAGCACCGGCGAGACCTTCCGCGTCATCCTGGCACGCTATGTGCCGTCGTCGTTGACCGAACCCTCTGGCGAGCAGCAGGGCGCGACGACTTCTCCCAGGATTCAAAACGTCACTCTGTTGTATCGCGACAGAATTCATATATCTGTCACGCAGCCTGGGAGTGCCGCCGAGCGCAGCTGACGCTGGTGGACTGCCCGGGAGTTGTCGTCACGAGAGCCGATCGGGGAGACGTTGATGCCGGGCCATACAGACTCTGATCTGACGCTCGATGACCCGAGCTGG
This sequence comes from Pseudomonadota bacterium, assembly GCA_023416575.1. Classification (GTDB taxonomy): domain Bacteria; phylum Pseudomonadota; class Alphaproteobacteria; order Rhizobiales; family Hyphomicrobiaceae; genus ZC4RG25. The sequence goes on along the minus strand of JAEZHL010000304.1, from coordinate 3,471 downwards.
CTGCGCTACGGTGACGACAGGCTTAGAGAGGAATGCGGCGTCTTCGGTGTCATCGGCCACGATGATGCCTCGGCCCTGACCGCCCTCGGCCTGCACGCCCTGCAGCACCGCGGCCAGGAGGCAGCCGGTATCGTCACCTTCGACGGCCAGCAGTTCCATTCCGAACGCCGACTCGGGCTCGTCGGCGACAACTTCAACAAAGTCGATGTCATAAAACGGCTGCGCGGCCATATGGCGGTCGGCCACGTCCGGTACTCGACGACGGGCGAAACCATCCTGCGCAACGTGCAGCCGCTGTTCGCTGACCTCGAGGCCGGCGGTTTTGCGGTCGGGCATAATGGCAACCTGACCAATGCGCTGCTGTTGCGGCGGGAACTGGTCCAGTCGGGCGCCATCTGCCAGTCCACCTCCGATACGGAGGTCATCCTCCACCTCATCGCCCGCTCCAAAAAGCGGCGCATCGTCGAGCGCTTCATCGACGCACTGCGTCAGGTGGAAGGTGCCTACGCCTTCGTCTGCCTGACGAACGACATGCTGATCGGCGCCCGCGATCCGGTGGGCATCCGGCCGCTGGTCATCGGGCGGATCGGCCAAGCCTATGTGCTGGCCTCGGAGACCTGCGCCCTCGATATCGTCGGTGCGGAGTTCGTGCGCGAGGTCGAGAATGGCGAGGTGGTGGTGATCACCGCCGAAGGCGGCCTGGAAAGCCACCGCCCCTACCCGATGCGGCCGGCGCGCCCCTGCATCTTCGAGTACATCTATTTCGCCCGGCCCGACTCCATTGTCGGCGGCCGTAACGTCTACGAGGTCCGCAAGCGCATGGGCGCAGAGCTCGCCCAGGAATCACCGACGATGGCCGACGTGGTCGTGCCCGTCCCCGATTCCGGCGTTCCGGCGGCCATCGGCTACGCGCAAGCCTCCGCCCTGCCCTTCGAGCTCGGCATCATCCGCAATCATTACGTCGGGCGGACGTTCATCGAGCCGGAGCAGCGCATTCGCCAGCTCGGCGTCAAGCTCAAGCATTCCGCCAACTCCGCCGCCGTCCGTGGCAAGCGCATCGTCCTCATCGACGACAGCATCGTGCGCGGGACGACCTCCAAGAAGATCGTTGCCATGATGCGGGAGGCTGGCGCGCGCGAAGTGCACATGCGCATCGCCTGCCCCGAGATCAAATTCGGCGACTTCTACGGCATCGACACGCCATCCCGGAAAGAGCTGCTGGCGGCGACCATGACGCTCGAGGAGATGCGGCAGTTCATGGGTGCCGACTCGCTGCAGTTCCTCTCGGTCCCCGGCCTTTACCGGGCCATGGGCTATGACCGGCGCGACAACATCAGCCCACAGTTCAGCGACCACTGCTTCACCGGCGAGTACCCGACCGAGTTGACCGACGTGAACGGTGGATCGATGCCGCGCCAGCTTTCCCTGCTGGCCGAAGCGCGCTGAGTGACCCCACGCGTTGCACTTGCGTCATCAGATTGAGATATGCTCTCGTCCCGCTTAGGGACAGGCGGTCGTCGGAGCTGGCAGTCCCGTGTCAGAGGTGGAGGTGTGCCCGTGAGCCCCAAGCGTGGTCTGGCCACAGTCGTCGTCCTGTTCGCGCTCGGAGCCGCTGCAGCCCCGAGCTTCGCCAGCCAGATCAACACCGGCGAGGATGGTGGGACATATCAGGCTCGTTTCTGTCCTGAGCTCGCGAAGAATTTGGCCCGTGCCGAGCTCGCCTATGCGTGCGCGCCGTCGGCCGGCACAGCGGCGAACGTGGAACGCACCGCCGCCAATCCCGCGGAGATGGGCTACGGCCAACTCGACTTGTATGCGCGAGACATAGCCAAACGCGGGGAGCCGGGCGCGTTGGTTCAGGTCCGGACCGATGATGTTCGCCTGTGCCTGTTCGCCGTCACCCGGCGACCCGACCTGCAGACGTTCGGTGAGTTGTCGGCGGTCGCGCCGGAGCTCAAGATCATCTTGCCGCCGGAGGGCTCGGATAGCGCCGGCACCTTCCAGGTCCTCAGCGAGATCGATGGTACGGGACTGGGTAAGGCCGGCAGCATTCAGCATGCGGCAAGCACCGAGGCAGCGATCCGCCAGGCGCTCTCGGAGGATAATGCGGTCGCCTTCTTCGTCAGCTTCCCGGACCCCGCCAGCGCACCGTTCAAGGCCGTCGATGAGGCCGAGGGGCACTATGTGCCGATCATCGACCGGGAGATTCTCCGTCAGACCAAGGACGGTCAGAAGCTCTATTTCGCGCAAGAGACCCAGGTGTCGAATGCCACGTGGCTGGAGGGCGCGCGGAAGGTCGTGACGGCCTGCACGCCGATGGTCCTGTTCACGGGATCACCCGAGAAGCTCACCGACTCAAAGGCGCGCAGCGATCACGAGGATCTCATCGCCACGGTTCGCGCCCTGAGATCAGACGCACTGCTGCCCCAGGATGGCGCATTCGCGCGCGTGCTGGCACGCACCAAGGAGCTGTCGGCAACCAGCGCCGAGAAGCTGATCAAGGCCTCGGAGCAGGCGCGGGAAAACGCCAAGCCCTACCTCGAGCGTGCCAAGGAAGCGACGGACAAGGCGCTCGATGCCGCCAAGCCTGCCCTGGAGAGGGCGAAGGAATATGGCCGCAAGGTTTATGAGAAGGGCCGCGAGGAGCTCAAGGAGCTGATGGAGCCCAGCACCGACAAGCCGGCCGAGCAGCCGAAGCAGTAGCCGGCGGGCCGCCGGCTCCCGTGCACGAAACGATCTGAAGGCAGTACCATGAACTCCCAACGTCTGGCTGGCCGCATCGCCCTCATCACTGGCGCATCGCGGGGGATTGGGCGCGCCGTCGCCCTCGCCTTCGCCCGGGAGGGCGCACACGTCGTGCTGCTGGCCCGGACGCAGGGTGCGCTCGAGGAGCTCGACGACGAGATCCGCGAGGTCGGCGGCTCGGCCACGCTCATCCGACTCGATCTGCGCAAGGGCGACCAGCTCGATGCACTCGGCCCGACCCTGTTCCAGCGTTGGGGCAAGCTCGACATTCTCGTCGGCAATGCCGGCATCCTCGGGCCGCTGTCGCCGTTGGGGCACATCACGGCCGATGCCTGGAACGACGTGATGAACATCAACCTCACGGCCAACTGGCGGCTGATTCGCACCTGCGATCCGCTGTTGCGCAAGTCGGATGCCGGTCGCGCGATTTTCGTCACGTCCGGGGCGGCGTTGGCCAAGTACGCCTATTGGGGACCGTATGCGGTTTCCAAGGCAGGGCTCGAGGCGCTGGTCAAAACCTACGCGCACGAGATGGAGCGCACGCCCGTCCGCTCGAACCTCATCAATCCGGGACCCGTCCGGACGGTCATGCGCGCCAAGGCGTTCCCGGGTGAAGATCCGGAAAAGCTGCCAGCGCCGGAGGAGCTCGCACCGCTGTTCGTCGAACTCGCCAGCCCGGACTGCACCCGCAACGGGGACGTCATCAACTTCCGGGATTGGCAGTCG
>JAEZHL010000228.1 GCA_023416575.1 Pseudomonadota bacterium | reverse complement strand
GAATCTGGAAACCGGGTGGCTATCACCCGCCAAATCGCCCGCGACCGAAACTCGGCTCCGGCCCACCCCGCGAACCAAAGCGCATGCCCGACAGCAGAAGGGGATACTGAGTTCGCCTGCGACGGTTCACGGGTCCCGAGCTGGATCGCCACCCCTCGCCTGGTCAATCGTTCTCCGCGTTGACGCCATGCTCTGACCTGCGGTTCCAGGTTCGATCGCGCTTCAGGAAATCATGCAGCGTCTTGCCAGTCTCGCTGCGGAACCGCTCGGGGAGCACCTCGAAGCCGTCGATCCGGTCGAGGCGGAAGGTGCGGAAGTCATCCCTGAGTTCACACCAAGCGGCCAGCAGCCACACGGGCCCGAAATAGGCGAGCGATAAGGGCCGCACCGCCCGCGTCGATTCCCGCTGCGCGAAGTCACTGTAGCGGAAGCGCACCTTGAACTGCCCACGCAAGGCTTGTCGTAAGCGTGCCAGATCAAACCGGATAGGCTCCATGTACCGGTTTGCGGGTGCAAGGAGCGCCGTATTGGCCATGAAATCGCGCAAGCGATCCGGAATCACGGCCTCGACCTTGGCAATCACGTTAGAGGCTGCCTGCGCCAGTTCCGCGTCTGCCCATGTTTCGACAATGCGGGCCCCCAGCACCAGCGCCTCGATCTCCTGCTCCTTGAACATCAACGGCGGCAGGTCGAAACCCGCCCGCAGCACATAGCCGACGCCGGCCTCGCCCTCGATGGGCACGCCGCTGGCTGCAAGGTCCTGTATGTCGCGATAGATGGTGCGCTCAGATACCTCGAGCGCCTCGCTCAGGTCGCGGGCCCGCACCGGCGCCTTCCGGCGCATCAGCTGGATGATCTCGAACAATCGGTCGGCGCGGCGCACGGCGCGGATATCCCCAGGTCTGTCGGACGGGGCTCCTTACAGTATCTCTCCTGACACCGCGTTGTCAGGAGGCTGTCAGACCTACTGACGCAACGCTGTCAGGGGCTCCCGGGCAAAGTGCGCCAAGACGCAAACGAGATGACAGGAGCACGCCTTATGACAGCCTTGCACACATGGATTTTCCCGGCCACACGAGCGTGGCTGTGGTCGGCGACGCGTTCGGCACAGCGGGCCTGCAAGGTGTGGTACGAGCGGCGGGGGGCCATGCACCGCCTTGGCAGCCTCGACGACCACATGCTGAAGGATATGGGAATTTCCCGAGACCAGATCGAAATGGCCGTTACGCGCGGGAGAGCCAACCGGAGCTGCTGATCGAGAAAACGTACCCCGGCGCCAAACCCCCGCTTCCTCGCCGCCCCGTTGATCGGCGAAAAAGCACCAGAAAGCCCATAGTGATCATTGCTCACTTATCACGTCTTCGAAATTATTCACCATCCCGCCATCCATTGGCCCGAAATCTGTCCAACAACGCCCACTGGCCCACGCTCCGTCGACCGAGGTTTCTCGTGGCTGGGGCCGGGCATTTCCTTTAGTGGGGAGAACAAAGATGCAGCGGGTAGCAGGTTTGTTTGCGCTCTGCCTGATGTTGCTGGCCATGCCGGCACAGGCGCAGCGGAATAATGATTTGACTCTTCTCGGCGAGCAAGCCGTTGGATTTGGCGTCGACCGTGACGTGATCAAGATCGGGCAATCGGAGGACTGGTTCCGCAACCGTTCGTTCAAGGCTCTGCATTTCGCAGCCGAGCGGAACGACTTGCATATGGTTTCGATCCGCATCGTCTACCTGAACGGCCATACAGAGGACATCAAGGTCGACAAGCAGATCCGTCCGGGGCGGCAGCTCGTCGTCGATCTGCGTGGCGACAAGAGCTACCTGCGGCAGATCGAGATGGTCTATCGCTCACGGCCGAGCTTCAAGGGCCAGGCTGTGATCAAGGTCTATGGCGAGGCGAGCAAGCGGCGCCATGAGCCGAAGCAGGAATGGCTGCTGCTCGGCGAGAAGTCGGTGGGCTTCCTCGTCGACCGCGACGTGATCAACATCAGCCGGTCGGAGGACTGGTTCCGGAACCACGCCTTCCGCGAGCTGCAGTTCGTCGCTGAGAACAACGACGTTCACATGCTCGGGATCCGGATCGTCTACATCAATGGACATACGGAGAACGTCAAGGTCGACAAGCTGATCCGGGCCGGTGGGCACGTGACGGTGGACCTGAAGGGCGAGAAGAGCTTCCTGCGCCGGATCGAGATGACCTACCGGGCGCGCCCGAGCTTCAAAGGCCAGGCCGTGATCAGAGTGTACGGTGAGCCCGCACAGCGCGGACGCCGCTGAAGAACAGGTTCGCCAAAGGGGCATTGCCTATAACCGGCAGGCGGCGAACCGGACCGACCCCGCTCGACGTCCTTGGATTTTGATGCCAAGCGCGTGGAACCAAGTCGGGGGAAGTCGGTTGATGCGGTATCAAGCCTGTGCCGGACGCCCCCTACCCAAGCACAGGCCCCAGAACGGGCACTCAGCGAATAAAACCGCTGGGTGCCCATCCTTTTTTATGGCGTCCAATCATCGGCCCATTCAGCCGATCGATGCCTAGTGTGGGAGCTCTCGCGGAGGCTCATCCGACCCCAGTGTCCCCGCCACCATTACTCATCACATCTGAAAGGGCCCCGGCAGGCTCCGAACAGCGGGCCAGACATGGTCCCGCCGATCCGGACGGGCCTGCTGGTCTCAGTGCTCGTATCCGAGCGCCCCGCGTCACAATTGCCCTCTGACGCCGTCGTTCAGGCACGCGCCTAAGACCGATCACCGGTTAACCGCGCACTTCGGCGAAAGAGCAGCCTGGGACTGTAACTGAGACAGTGAATCAACAGATCACTTCTATCTGAAGTTGCCATTCGAAAGATGAGCAACCGAAATGCCGATATCGCCTCTTAAGAGAGCAAAGAGTGATCGCGGGGACGGGAAGCGACCGCCCGAGCAGCCACGATGCGCCGGCAGGGGGACCCCGTGTTCTAATCTCGATATGATTGAATCTATTCCATTCATCATCAGACCACGATCGCGCAAATTGGCATAATTGCGCCCTCGATTACTGACACAACCGCCTATAGGTTCGCTTCGGAGCCTCAACTTGGAGCCACC
>JAEZHL010000217.1 GCA_023416575.1 Pseudomonadota bacterium | reverse complement strand
GTCGGCATAAGAACCGACCCAAGCCAGGCAAATTGAGGAGGAGACGCAATGAACAGACGTGAAGTCATCAAGCTCGGCGTTGCTTCAATGGCGGCCGGGAGCTTGGGCGCACTAGGCAGCTTGCCAGCCATGGCGCAGTCTAAGTTGGTGCTCAAAGCAACTGACGTTCATCCGCTCGGCTATCCCACCGTGGAAGCCGTGGTGCGTATGGGCAAGAAGCTCGAAGCCGCGACCAACGGGCGTATCTCGATCCAGATGTACCCGTCGATGCAGCTCGGGGGCGAGAAGGAGATGATCGAGCAGGCCCAGGTGGGTGCCCTGCAGCTCGCCCGCATCAGCGTTGGTCCCATGGGACCGCTGGTGCCCGAGATGAACGTGTTCAACCTGCCGTTCATCTTCCGCGACGCCGCTCACATGGAAAAGGTCATCGACGGCCCGATCGGCGACGAGCTGCTCAAGAAAATCACCGATCATCCGACGGCCAATCTCATCGGCCTGTGCTGGATGAACGCGGGAAGCCGCAACGTCTACAATAGCAAAAAGCCGATCACCACAGTGGAGGATCTGAAGGGTCTCAAGATCCGCATGATGGGCAACCCGCTGTTCGTCGATACGATGAACGCGCTCGGCGGCAACGGTGTCGCGATGGGCTTCGACCAGCTCATCAATGCAATGCAGACGGGCGTGGTTGACGGAGCCGAGAACAATGAGCCGAGCTATGAGAGCGGACAGCACTACCGCTACGCCAAGTTCTACTCGAAGACCGGCCACCTGATGATTCCAGAGATCCTCATCTTCTCGAAGAGGAGCTGGAACGACCTGTCGAAAGACGACCAGGCGCTCATCTCGAAGCTCGCCAAGGAGGCGCAGCAGGAGCAGCGGAAGCTCTGGTACGAACGCGAGCAGGAGTCACTGAAGAAGATGCTCGAGGCCGGCGCCCAGGTGAACGATATCGCTGATAAGAAGGCGTTCCAGGCCGCCGTTCAGCCCGTTTGGGAAAAGTACGCGGCCCAGCACAAGGCCCTGATCGAACGCATTCAGGCCGTCAACTGACGCCTGGAGCAGCCGGCGTCTCCCAAACCGGGGCCGCCGGCTGCTCTCTTCTCGCTTCAGCACAAGAGGTTCGATCATGCAGGCTTCGTACATCCGCGCGATGGACGCCCTTCAGCGTGCCTGCGTCGTGATTGCCGGCGCCAGCCTCGTCATCATCACCCTGATCATCCCCTACGGGGTGTTCACCCGCTACGTTCTCAACAGCGCCGCCTCTTGGCCCGAGCCGATGGCGATCCTGTTGATGATCTGGCTGTCGTTCCTGTCCGCAGTCGTCTGCTACCGGGAATACCTGCACATCGCGGTCGGCGTGATGCCCGCGATCCTGACCGGGCTTCCGCGAACGCTGCTCGGGCTCGCCATCGAATCCTGCATGCTGTTCACGAACCTTTTCATGCTCTGGTACGGCATGAAACTGGTCCAGGTGACCTGGTACCAGTCCATCGCCGAATTCCCCATCATGTCGGTTGGCGCCTCCTACCTGCCGGTCCCCATTGGAGGAGCGATCACCGCGCTGTTCGTCATCGAGCGCATCTGGACCGGGAAATTCTTCCCGCCGCCACCCTCGCCTGACGAGATCAGCACGGTCGCCACGGAATAAGTCAGCACCTCGGGGTTTTAGCGATGGATGTCCTCATCCTCATCGGCGGCTTTGCCGTCTTCTGCCTTCTCGGCATGCCGGTCGCCTACTCGCTCGGGTTCGCGGCGATCATGGCAGCCATCTACACCGGGCTGCCGCTGGAAGCAGTCATGTTGAAGACGTCCGACGGCATGGACGACTTCCCGCTGCTGGCCATTCCGTTCTTCATCCTGGCCGGCGCCATCATGGCGGAAGGCGGCATGGCCACCCGCATCGTCAACCTGGCCAAGGTGTTCGTGGGCTTCATCCGCGGCGGCCTGGCGCTGGTCAACATCCTGGCCTCGACGATGTTCGGATGCATCTCCGGATCGTCGGTCGCGGACACCGCCTCGATCGGCTCGGTAATGATCCCGCAGATGATCAAGAACGGCTATCCGCGCCTGTTCGCGGTCAACGTCACGATCTCAGGCTCGCTCCAGCCGTTGCTGATCCCGCCATCCCACAACGCGGTCATCTATTCGCTGGCAGCGGGCGGCACCGTTTCGGTCGCGCATCTCTTCATGGCCGGTGTCATTCCGGGCATCCTGATGGGCTTTTCGCTCATGGCCCTGGTCCTCATTATCGCGCACCGAAAGAACTTCCCCAAAGGCGAGGTCATTCCGCTGCGACAAGCGCTGAAGATCGCCGTCGACGCCGTGTGGGGGCTCGTTACGGTCTTCATCATCCTGGGCGGCATCCTGTCGGGAATTTTCACGCCCACTGAATCGGCGGCCGTCGCCTGCATATGGGCATTTCTCGTCACGATCTTCGTATACCGGGACTACAAGCTGCATGAGCTGCCATTGCTGATCAGTCGCGTGGTGCGGACGGTCGGCATGGTGATGATCATGATCGGGTTCTCGATCGCTTTCGGCTACATGATGGCGATCATGCGCGTGCCGGCCATGGCCACCGAATTCTTCGTCTCCATCGCGAGCGACAAGTACGCGTTCCTCCTCTATGTCAATCTGCTGCTGCTATTTCTCGGAACGTTTATGGACCTCGCGCCGATGCTTCTCATCTGCACGCCCATATTCCTTCCGGTGATCGCGACGTTCGGCATCGACCCGGTTCACTTCGGGATCATCATGATCCTGAACCTCGGGATCGGCCTCCTCACACCGCCCGTGGGTCCGACGCTCGCGGTTGGATGCGCCATCGGCAAGGTCAGCATGGAGGCCGTGTCGAAGAGCATCATGGTGTTCTATGTCCCGATGCTGATCGTGCTGCTGCTGGTAACGTACATTCCGGCTCTCACCTTATGGCTGCCCAGAATCCTCCTCGATTGATCGAGCTTGGGGTGGAGGTACCCGCGAGGAGTTGAGGAGCTCTCGCGGCGGCAGCCCATCCGGCATGGAATGCTGGGATGGCAACAGGTGGCAACAGCAGCAAGTCCGGGGTGCCCTGGAGCCGCGGGCGTGTGCTAATGCAGGCGCATACGCCGCAACAACCTGAAGGCAAAATATCATGAGCCAGCCCTCGCTGACCCAAGCGTTGCGCTCTTCCGCGGTCGCGCTGCCGGAAAGCGGTATTCTGAAGGTCTTCAATTATGGGCGCGCCAAGCCGGGGCTGATCCCGCTCTGGGCGGGCGAAGGGGATCTGCCGACGCCGCAGTTCATCTGCGATGCCGCGACGCGCTCGATGCAGGCCGGGGAGACGTTCTACACGAGCAATCGTGGCATTCCCGATCTGCGTCAGGCACTCGCCCGCTACTATTCCCGGCTCTACGGGTCGCCTTTCTCGAGCGAGGAATTCTTCGTCACTGGTGGCGGAATGCAGGCCATCCAGCTTTCGGTTCAGGCCCTGGTCGGTGCCGGCGACGAAGTGATCGTGCCGACGCCCGCTTGGCCGAATTTCGCCGGCGCGATCGGCACCCAGGGCGGGCGGGTGGTCCCGGTGCGCATGAACTACACCTCCGACGGCTGGACCCTGCCGCTCGACGCCCTGTTCGCGGCAGCGACCGAGAAAACGCGCGCCATCATCATAAACTCGCCGGCGAACCCCACGGGCTGGACGGCGTCACGGGACGAGCTGGCGGCAATCCTGGAATTTGCGCGCGCCCGCGGGATATGGATCATCGCTGACGAGATCTATACGCGCTTTCATTTTGCCGGCGGCCTTGCGCCATCATTCCTCGAGTTCCGCCGACCGGACGATCGGATCATCTTCGTCAACACGTTCTCCAAGATGTGGGCGATGACCGGCTGGCGTCTTGGATGGCTGCAGGCGCCGCCCGAGATCGGGCAGGTAATCGAGAACCTCGTCCAGTACAATACGTCCGGTGTTGCCGTGTTCATGCAGCGCGCCGGAATTGCCGCGCTCGAGGAGGGAGAGGAGTTCGCGCGCGAGCAAATCGCCCGTGCGGCGGCCGGGCGGGACATCGTGACGAAGGCGCTGGCCGGCTCCAACAAGGTTCGCTACGTGGCGCCTGCAGGAGCCTTCTACGCGTTCTTCGGCATCGAGGGCATGGGGGACAGCATGGCAGCTGCCCTGCGACTGGTCGATGAGGCAAACATCGGCTTGGCGCCCGGCACTGCCTTCGGCGACGGCGGAGATGCCTATTTCCGGATCTGCTTCCTGCGGTCACCCGATCAATTGCAGGAAGCTATGACGCGCTTCGGCAACTGGCTGAAGGCTGGCTAGACGGCGGACGTTAGCGCCCTCCGCTTCCGAGCGGAGGGCGAATTCAGTCGCCGGCACCGGGCTTCGGAGAGAAGTAGGCCTCGAACTTGCCTTCGGTGTCGCGGAATTCGTCAGCTTCCGGAAGCGCAGGCTTCTTGGACGTGATGTTCGGCCACTTGTCCGCGTACTCGCGGTTGATCTCGAGCCACTTCTCGA
>JAEZHL010000169.1 GCA_023416575.1 Pseudomonadota bacterium | reverse complement strand
TGCAGCGCAACCGCAACCGCGGTTTCGGCGACATCGCGCTGTTCGAGCTGGGCAATGCCTATCGCGGAGACAAGCCCGAGGATCAGTTGCAGATCGCAGCCGGCGTTCGCGCGGGCTCGGCGCGACTCCCCGGCGCCGGCCGCCATTGGGATGCATCGGCCCAGGATGCCGACCTGTTCGACGTCAAGGCGGACGTGTTCGCGACCTTGACTGCCCTCGGCATCGACCCCAACCGGGCGCAGATCGCGCGCGAAGCTCCGTCCTGGTATCACCCGGGGCGGTCGGGCGTCCTGCGGCTCGGCCCCAAAACGGTGCTGGCGTATTTCGGCGAGATCCATCCACAGACGCTCGCGGCCCTCGATGTGACCGCGCCCGTGGCGGCGTTCGAGATCTTCCTGGATGCGCTGCCGCCAGAGAAGCGTAAGTCCCGTGCGCGACCGGCCATGGTGTCGGCGGATCTCCTGCCGGTGCGTCGCGACTTCGCCTTCGTGCTCGATGAGGCGGTGCCGGCCGGTGATGTCGTCAGGGCAGCCGCCGCGGCCGACAAGGCACTGATCGCGGACGTTTCGCTGTTTGACGTCTTCGCCGGCAAGAGCCTCGGCGCAGGCAAGAAGTCGGTGGCCATCGAGGTCACGCTGCAACCGCGTGAGCGCACGTTGACCGATCCCGAAATCGAAGCGGTCTCCAAGAAGGTGATCGCCGAAGTTAAGCGGGCAACGGGCGGCGAGATTCGCGGCTGAAAAAAATGGCGAGGTCGTGGGCCGTTGTGCCAATCGGCGATGCCCACGATCTCACATTCCGGCTCTCTCACCCCTGCGCGGCTTTCCTCCCGGGCGACTTGACCGTTTTCGCGCGAGCAGGCTTCGCGGGCTGCGCTTGGCCGTAGCTCGCAAACCCGGCGAGTGCTTCCTGGATCTCCGCCTTGGTCAGCAGGACCGGGCCACCGATCTGCAGCGACAGACAGTACTGCTTCGCCAAAGTCTCGAGCTCGACGGCGAGCCACATGGCCTTCTCGAGCGTCGGACCGACCGTGACCATGCCATGGTTGGCCAGGAGACACCCGTTGCGCCCTTCCAGCGCCTCCAGGGTCGTATCCGACAGCGCCTTGGTGCCGAACCGCGCATAGTCCGAGCAGCGCACATCGTCACCGCCAAACGCGGCGACCATGTAATGACAGGCAGGGATGCTACGGCGCGCCATCGCCAACGCGGTGGCATAGATGGAATGCGTATGGACGACCGCCCCCACCTCGGGTCGCGCGCGCAGAATATCGAGATGGATCTGCCACTCCGATGAAGGCTTCAGGGGCCCCCGGTGCGTTCCGTAATTCTCCGCAACGGGCATTGCGGCGATCATTTCGGGCGTCATCACGTCGTAAGGCACGCCCGACGGCGTGATCAGCATCTCGTCGCCATAGCGCACCGAGATGTTGCCGGAGGTTCCCTGATTTAAGCCGCTGCTGTTCATCCAACGGCAGGCATCGATGAGGGCCTGCCGCACATCCCTCTCGGGCTTGATGAATTTCGACATCGGTTCGCAGGACTAGCGGGCCGAAAGCATGTCGATCTCGGCGATCTCGTCCGGCGTCAGCGCCCAGCTGGCCGCGGCGACGTTCTGCTCGACCTGTTCCGGCTTCGTCGCGCCGGCGATGACGCTGGCGACGAATGGCCGGCAGGCGAGCCAGCTGAAAGCCAGCTCGAGCAGCGTGTGGCCGCGCGCCTCCGCGAAGGCCGTCAGGCGGTCCACCAGCGCGAAATGCTCCTCGTTGAGGTACTGGTCCGCGCGCTGCGGCATGGCGGCGAGGCGGGTGCCAGCTGGCGGTGGCGTACCCCGCTTGTACTTGCCCGTCAGCAGGCCCGAGGCGAGCGGGAAATAAGGCAACAGGCTCAACCCGTAGCGCTGCATGGCCGGGAACAGATCACGCTCGTGATGGCGAACGACGAGGCTGTACTCGTCCTGGCAGGAAACGAACTTGTTGAGGTTGCAGACCCGCGACGTCCACTCGGCCTCGGTGACCTGCCACGCCGGCAGGTTGGAGCAGCCGATGTAGCGCACCTTGCCCTGCTTCACGAGGTCGTCGAGCGCACGCAGCGTCTCGTCGATGGGCGTGCGCGGATCGGGCTTGTGCAGCTGGTAGAGGTCGATCCAGTCCGTCTTGAGGCGCCGCAGGCTCGCCTCGACCGCCGACATGATGTAGCGCCGCGATGCGCCCGTCAGCCCGCGTTCGGCGTCCATCGGCATGCCGAACTTGGTCGCGAGCACGATGTCCTTCCGCCGCGCGCCAAGGATCTCGCCAAGACAGGTCTCGGAGCCGCCCTTGTCTCCGTAGATGTCGGCGGTATCGAAAAGCGTGATGCCGACATCAAGTGCCTTGTGCACCACGGCGCGGGAGGCTTCGAGGTCAATGCGCCCGCCGAAGTTGTTGCACCCGAGCCCCACCACGGAAACGAGCAGGCCCGATGGCCCGAGATTGCGTTGTTCCATCAATGACCTCCTCAGAAACCGTAGAGCCGCGCCGGGTTCTCGACGAGCATCTTGTGCCGCGCTGCCTCGTCCGGCACCCATTCAAGCATCAGATCGAACAGATCGGCATCGTCGGGATAACGCGTGCCGCGCATTCCCGGATGCGGCCAGTTGGATGCCCAGAGCAGCCGGTCCGGCGCCGCTTTCGCCAGCGCCTTGGCCAACGCTCCGACGTCCTGATACTCCGGCGCGCCGTCACGCGAAACCTCATACGGCGCTGACAGCTTGACGTAGCAGTTGCCCCGCTCGAGGAGCCGCAGCATGGACTTGAATGCGGCATGATCCGTCGGCACCGGCTCGAGAAATTTGCCGGTGTGATCAATCACATAATCGCCGGTGATGCGCTTCAGTTGCGCTTCGCGGTCGGGGAACTCGCGGCCGTCGAACTGGACGATCGGGTGCCAGCCGAACGGACGCACACGCGCCACCATCTCATCCAACACGTCCCACTTCAGATGCCCAGGCGGCAGGCACATGATGCGGATCGCCCGCGCGCCCGCGTTGGTCAGCCGATCGAGCTCGGCATCGCTCACCCCCGGCTTCACCACGACGACCGCGCGCGCCTTGTCGATCCCGAGCTCGGCCACGGCGTCCATCGTGCAGCGGTTGTCATCGCCATATGCGTTCGGCTGCACGACGACGACGCGATCGAGGCCGAGCCGCTGCATCACGTGGCGATAGTGCGCAACCGTGGCATCGGGTTCGGGCGCGATGCCGTCCGGATGCTTCGGGTAGCGCGAGTCGTAGAAGTGGATATGGGTATCGCACGTGCCCGGCGGCGCCTTCAGGCGCGGCGCGGGTCCGGTCAGTGGGCGCTCCATTCGTCTCCCTCCGTCCGTTGAGGACTTACTTGCCGGCGAAGCGGTGCAGCCGGATTGCCTGCTCCGCATTGACCGCGCCCGCTGGCGGTTCGCCTTTCAGGATCAAACGCACCTGATCCACCGTCTCGAGCGCCTGGCCCTCGATGCCGGCCGGGGTGAGGCCGCCAATATGCGGTGTAGCCATTACGTCGGCACGGCACGCGAGATCGGGCGACGGCATCTGATCCGGGGCCCTGCCGACGTCGAGCGCAGCTCCGGCAATCCAGCCCTCGTCCAGCGCCCGGGTGAGGGCCGCCTCGTCGATCAGATTGCCGCGGCTCAGGTTGACCAGATACGCGGTCGGCTTCATGGCCCGAAGTTGAGCCTCGCCGATGAGGTTCTCGGTCTCCGTCGTCGCGACGGCCAGCGGCAGCACGAAGTCGGCGCGTTGCACGAGGTCATCGAGCGAGACTTGCTCGATGCCGGCGCGCTCGGCCGATACGTACGGATCGTTGACGAGAACGGTCATGCCGAACGCCAGCAGCAGCTCGGCAACGTTCCGGCCGAGCGGCCCGTAGCCGATGATGCCGGCGACGCTGCCATGGAGCTGACGGCCCATCACGGCCGCAGCAGCCTCGCCCTTGTGGTAGGCCGCCACCGCCGTTGGAATGCCGCGCGCGATGCCGATCATGTGCCCGATCACGAGTTCGCTGACCGCCGGCACCCACGTCCGGCTGGCCTGCGTGACGAGCACCCCGGCCCGGCTCGCGGCCGGAACGTCCACATTGCGGATGTCGACCGCCACGCGCAGGAATGCGACGAGGTGGGGCAACTGCCCGAATATCTCACCGTATCCGGGCGTGTTGCGGTCGCTGACGATGATCTGCGCATCGCGGGCCGCCTGCACCAATCCCGCTGCGTCGAGCGGCTCATCGCCTTCGTGCAGCAGGACGGTGCCGAGCTCCCGCAACCCCGCGAGGGCGCGCGCACCATAGTAGTTGCGGCGCATCTCCGGCGTATGCGTCAGCAGAATGACAGGCTTGGTCATACGTGCAGGCTCCCAAGTACCGCGAGCTCAGCTCCAGATCTGACTGTCGTCGCCGTCGAATTCCATGCTGCAGTACGTGCCGCCCTGGAAGAAATCGCCGACGGGATCGGGCGGTAGCTTCTCCTGCTCGGCGAACGCATGGTCCCGGAAGTCCTCGGCGCGGCCCGTCGGCCGGTATCCGTACTTGTAGGCCACGGAGTTATCCCACCAGGAGCGCTCATTATCCGAGACGCCGTACATCACCTCGTAGCGAAGGTCGGGGTGCTCCAATCCGATCCGGATGAGCTGCACGAGGTCGGACGGCTTGATCCAGATCGACAGCCGGCGCTTGTCGAGCGGACGCTCGCCGACATTGCCGATGCGCAGCGATAGGACGCGGAGGCCGTGCTTGTCGGCATAGAGCGAAGCCAGTCCCTCGCCGAACAGCTTGCTCACGCCGTAGCGACTGTCTGGCCGGGGGACGACATCGACGCCGATCCGATGGACGCGCGGATAAAAGCCGATTGCATGGTTCGATGAGGCGAAGACGACCCGCTTCGCACCACTCCGACGCGCTGCCTCAAACAGGTTGTAGCAGCCAATGATGTTCGACTGCAGAATCGTCTCCCAGGGACCTTCGACGGAAAAGCCGCCAAGGTGGATGATCCCGTCGACGCCTTCGCACGCGCGCGCCACCGCCTCGGGGTCGGTGAGCTCTGCCGGCACGAACGACTCGTTACTGAGGAGATCCTGCGGCTGCTTGACGTCACTCAGGACGATTTCAGGATAGAGCTCCGCCAGCATTGGCCGGATCATGCCTCCGACGCCGCCAGCGGCTCCCGTCAACAGAACGCGCTTCATCATCTTCCTCCTGATTCCGAGGAACCGGCCGATGCCGCCGCTTCCCGCTTTTTCACTCATTGGCCGGCTGATGCCCGGCAAGACCGCGGTAGCGGGCGATGCTGCGCGTGAGATGCGCCCGCATCGCGCGCCGTGCCGCTGCTGAGTCCCTACCCTGAATAGCATTGAAGATCCGGCGGTGCTCGCTCTGAATGCGCCGGAGGTAGCTCCGCTGCTCGTCGGCCGTGCTGAGCGAGCTGCTGATGCTCTGCCGCGGGATGATGTGGCGGCCCAGGAACTCCAGCAGGCGGCAGAACTTCGGATTGCCACTGCCAGCAGCAACCGCCTGGTGGAAGGCGAAATCCTCGTTGGCGGCGCTGTCGCCGTTCTCGATCGCGGCATCGACCGCGGCCAACGCTTCGGAGATCGCGTCGCACTCCGCCGGCGTCGCCCGCTCGGCCGCAAGTGCCGCGCCCTCGACCTCGACCGCAAGGCGCAGCTCCATCACGTGCAGCACGCTCTCGATCGAATCGAGCGCATCCGGACTGATGCGGAACGGAATCCGGCTCTCATCGGCGACGAAGACGCCCGCACCCTGGCGCGAGATGACGAGACCTTCCGCACGCAACGCCGCGATGGCCTCCCGCACGACCGTCCGGCTCACGCCGAGCGCCGCCATGAGCTCATGCTCAGTCGGCAGCTGGGCGCCGGCCGCCAACCGGCCGCTGCGGATCTCGCACGCGATCTGCTCGACGACCTCGAGCGTCAGGTTACGCGCCGGCCGCAACCGCCGCAAAAGTCCCAGCTTGTCACTGCGAGGTGACGATGATACGTTCACAAATTGTCGGGTCATCGTACAACTTCTATCACCGCGCCGGTGTGTCCGCAAGCGCACCGCTCGACAGCTCCCGAACAGAAGGGGCTCGCACCACGAGAATTTTCAATTCTTCTGCCGCATAATGAGTGTCGGCATAAGAACCGACCCAAGCCAGGCAAATTGAGGAGGAGACGCAATGAACAGACGTGAAGTCATCAAGCTCGGCGTTGCTTCAATGGCGGCCGGGAGCTTGGGCGCACTAGGCAGCTTGCCAG
>JAEZHL010000153.1 GCA_023416575.1 Pseudomonadota bacterium | reverse complement strand
TGAAGCGCCAGGCCATGAAGCGCGCGGTGATCAATCTCGTCAGCAACGCCTCGCGCTTTGCCGACCAGGTGATCATCCGTGCCGTGCGCGACATGGAGCGCCTTCGCATCGAGGTCGATGACGACGGACCCGGGATTCCGTCATCGGAGCAGGAGAACGTCTTCCGCCCGTTCTATCGCCTCGACCATGCCCGCAATCAGGACGGCGGCAACTCCGGCCTCGGCCTCGCCATCACGCGCGACATCGCCCGCAGCCACGGTGGCGACGTCTCTCTCGGCCAGAGTGACCTCGGCGGCCTGCGCGCCGTGATCAGCGTACCGCTTTAGCGCGCATCTGCTTTCCCCAGTCACCAGGGGCCACTTGCGTTTGCAGGCGCCCTCTCCTCCAGAGCGCGCGCGTTCTCCTCGCTTGGAGTTGTTGATCCAATTGACACGCGCTGATGTCCGCCGATACTGTGAATTCGGAATTCCGAATTCGGAACCGAAAGGCAGCGATGAACCCGCTCCAGGAAACGCCGAACCTGATCGACCAGGTCTATCAACGGCTCCTGGACGCCATCGCCGACCACACGCTCCCTCCCGGCCACCGCATCCGCCAGAACGAGCTCGCCGACGCCCTCGGCGTGTCGCGCCAGCCCATCAGTCATGCCCTGCATTTGCTGCATCGCCAGGGACTGGTGACGGAGGCCGGCCGGAAGGGGTTCCAGGTCACCCCGCTCGACCCCGGCCACATCCGCCGCCTCTACGAGGTACGCGGCGCGCTCGACGGACTTGCCGCGCGCCTCGCCGCGATGCGGTCCGGTTCCGATGCCGCCGGGTGCCGCCGCCTCGAGAAGGCGCTTCATGACGGCCGCGCTATCGGCGCCGAAACGTCCCTCGCCGAGCTGATCCGGCTGGACGTCGCCTTTCATCGCGCCCTTTACGAGCTTTCCGGCAACCCTGTCGTCGAGGAGACGATCGGCCCTCAGTGGCCGCACATGCGCCGGTCGATGGCGAGCGTCCTTGCAGCGCCCGATTACCGGGTCACCGCCTGGGCCGAGCATGAAGCGATCGCCGCCCGTGTCCTCGCGGGTGATCCCGACGGAGCCGAGCGCTTGGCTCAGTCGCACGCCCTGACGGCCGGCCGGCGGACGGAGGAGCGTCTCAACGCCATCGATCAGGAGACGCGAAGCTCACAACAGAACTAACAACGGAGGAACGACCCATGCGCCTGACAGCCGAACAGATCGAGACCTTCCACACCGAAGGCTGGCTTTTTCTGCCCGAGCTCTTCGACGCCGAGGAAGTGGCACTGCTGAAAGCCGAGGCCGAAGCCATCTATCGCCAGCATCGCCCCGAGGTCTGGCGCGAGAAGAACGGCGCACCGCGCACCGCCTTTGCCGCCCACACCTACAGCGAGCCGTTTCGTTTGCTCGGCGCGCATCCGCGCCTGATCGAACCCGTCGAGCAGATCTTCGGCGAGCAGGTCTACATGCACCAATTCAAGATCAACGCCAAATCGGCCTTCACCGGCGAGGTCTGGCAGTGGCATCAGGACTATGGCACCTGGAAGCGCGATGATGGCATGCCCGAGCCGCGCGCCATGAACATCTCGGTGTTCCTCGACGAGGTCATGCACATCAACGGCCCACTGCTCCTCGTGCCGAAAAGCCAGACGGCGGGCGACCTCGAGGCCTCCCACGACCGGGAGACGACCTCTTATCCGCTATGGACCCTCGATGAGGCCACCGTCACCCGCCTCGTGCGCGAGGGCGGCATCGTGGCTCCGGTCGGCAAGCCGGGCGGCGTCCTCATGTTCCATGGCAATCTGGTGCACGGGTCTTCCGGCAACATTACGCCCTACCCGCGCAAGATCGTCTATCTGACGCTCAACGCCGTCTCGAACCACATTCGCAAGCCGACGCGTCCCGAGTTCATCGCGCACCGCGACTTCACGCCGATCACGCCCGTCGCCGATGATGCGCTGCAGCAGCTGGCACGGGCGCAGCCCCAGGCCGCAGAATAAGCCGCCCGCCCCGACGAGGCGGCTCCCGGTTCCCGTCATCCCCGGGCGCGCGCATCGCGAGCGCGTTCCGGGGGCGACGGAAGCAGGTCGAATATCAGAACAACCGGCCGCCGTTGGGAACCTTGAGATCCGGCGCGATCAGCACGACCGCGCCATCCCCATCGGGGAAGCCGAGCGTCAGCACCTCGGACAGGAACTTGCCGATCTGGCGCGGCGGGAAATTCACCACGGCGGCAACCTGCCGGCCGACGAGCGCGCTCGGCTCGTAGTGCACCGTGAGCTGCGCCGAGCTCTTCTTGATGCCGATTTCCGGGCCGAAATCGACCCTGAGCTTGATCGCCGGCTTGCGTGCTTCCGGATAGGGCTCCGCCGCGACGATGGTGCCGACACGGATGTCGACCTTGGTGAAATCTTCGTAGGTGATCGTCGAAGACGGCTTCGAACTCTGATCCACGGCGCGGCATTCCCCCCAACACAGACAATCGCTGCCTGGATGGACCGGCGGACGGCACCCTGTCAAATGCTGTGATTCCGGCGTCAAATCCCGGAGCCGGTAGTCTCCTGGGGAGGTGGACTGTCGCCTCGCGGGCCGCGCCGCGTTTGGCGCACGAGGGACCCGAACATCCCCGCCACGCGGCAGAGGCCGGCCTTCACCTCCTCGATACCGGACATGGTGCGTTCGCCGCGGCGCAGGCGGCGATCGAGCGCGGCCATGGTTCTCGCGAGGCCCGGATCATCATCTTTCAGCCACGTGTTGAGCACCGAAGCGTAGAGACTGGCCAGGCCGCCGACCTTCACGCTGCCCGTCAAACCGCTGGTGTCGATCCCCGCCGCCTGCAGCATCCAGTGCTGCGAGGCGAGGAACGTGCACGCGAACGCCGGATCGAGAGTCGTCGATCCGCCTGCAATAGAGCGTAGCGCGGTCTTGTAGGGCGCCATCACGTCGAAGCGGGTCATCAGGATCTCGAACACCGCATCGCGCGGGCTCGCTACCAATTCCCGCTTGGGCGCCCGGCGCAGCACCTCGTCATCGACCGCGCGCGTGAACGCCGAGAGAATCTCCGACTTGCTCGCGAACTCGTGCTTGAGATCGACGAGTGTCACGCTGGTCTCTTCGGCAATGTCGAGCAGCGTCACGTCCCGCCAGGGACGCTCCGAGGCCAGCTTCATGGTCGCGGCAATGATGCGGCCGCGAAGTGTCGATTGGTCGAACATGGCACGCCTCCGTCAGCAAGACATAAGCGCGCGCCTGCCCGAATGGAAGGCCGCCTCAGCCACTGAGCTCGCGGCTGCGCCGGGCCGCTGCCTCGACCGCGCGGGTCAGCAGCGGCTGCAAGCCATCGTCCGCCATCAGCACGGAAAGTGCCGCCGCCGTGGTTCCACCCGGCGAGGTAACGTTCTTGCGCAACACCGCCGGGTCTTGCCCCGACACGCGCAGCAGCTCGCCGGCGCCGGACACGGTCGCATCGGCCAAGCGCCTCGCGAGATTGGCGTCGAGGCCCACCGCGCGCGCTGCTTCCGCAAGGCACTCGGCGAGGAGGAACACATAGGCCGGTCCCGAGCCCGACACGGCCGTTGCCGCATCGATCAGCCCCTCGTCCTCGACCCAGCCCACCTCGCCGATCGCCTCCAGCAGCGTCTGGCAGGTCTCGCGCTGTGCGGGCGAAACGTGTGCGTTGGCGCAGCAGACCGTGATTCCCCGGCCGATTGCTGCGGGCGTGTTGGGAATGGAGCGCACGACTGCGGTCCGCTCCGGCAGGTGCGCCTCGAAGCTGGCGATCGTCTTGCCCGCCGCCACCGAGAGCACGACCGTCTCCGGCCCCGCCATCGTCGCCAGCTCGGGGAAGACCTGGTCCATCATCTGCGGCTTCACCGCGACGAGAATGACCGCCGGCGCCTCTGCCAGGGGCGCGCCGGCCGCACGCACTGCGATGCCGTGCTTGGCCAGCAGCTCGGCGCACTCGGGCGGCGGTGCCGGGTCCTGCACGATGATCTGCCGGGGATCGAGGCCACGTTCGAGCCACCCGGCCAACATGGCGCCACCCATCTTGCCGGCGCCGGCCAGCAGCAGCTTGCCATTCAGAGTCAGTGTCATGCTTCTATCCGACTTGCATGTGCGGGACCGCCGTATGGGTGACATCGCCCGGTCGCAGGACCGGGATCGACCTCACGCAGTCACGATCTCACGCCTGCCCCTCTGTATGGAACATTGTCGACACGAGCGCTTCCCGGCTTTCCTTGCCGGCCCAGACGACGAACTGGAAGGCCTGATAGTAGCGCTCGCACGCTTCCAGCGCCGCCTTCAGCAGCGCCTCGCACTGGCGCGGCGTCGCCAGTGCCCCATTCAGCATCAGGCCGTGGCGGAACATGATCAGCCCTTCCTGCGCCCAGAGGTCGAAGTGCCCGAGCCAGAGCTGCTCGTTGATCTGCGCGATCAGGCGATAGATCTCGGTGAGCCGGTTTTCGGGCACCTTGAAATCGAAAGCGCAGGCGAGATGCAAGGTTTCGAGGTCGTCACGCCAATTGAGCGAGACATGATAGTCGGTCCAGCTGCCGGCAACGATCAACGTGACTTCATCGTCCGCAGTGCGGTCGCACGCCCAGTCATGCGTGTGCGCCACCTGCTCGACGATATCGATCGGGTTGGTCATGTGCTCATAGCCTGCTACCGCCGATGCCATTCCCAGCCATCCCCCTTCAGTGGTTACGCCGCGTACCCCAGGAGCTCACGCCAACATCTCCTGTCCCCCACGCGGCGATCAGCGCCAGCAGCGTCGTATCGCGGACGAAAACGCGCTGCTGAGCGGAGCGACCAAATCAGATGGCGGGCGCGAGTCGCAAGCTCACCCTCCCATTGTCCACGGCCAAAGTGATCAGTTTCGGGCGCAGCAATAAAAATCGCCCTGCACTGGAAGAACTGTGGGTGAACCTTTGAAAAACCTGGGGATCTACCGCGCCGTGTCTGCCCGGGCACAAGCTCGGCGCCGACTCGACTCACGCCTTCGTCTTGAGCTGCTCCAGTTCTGCTTCGAGAGCGGTCAGGCGCGCCTCGAGCCGCTCATTCTCCTCCCGCGCGCGCTGCGCCATCGCCTTCACAGCTTCGAACTCCTCGCGCCGGACAACATCCATCTCGCTCAGAATGCGTTCGCCCTGCGCCTTCATCATCGTCTCGAACTCACGCCGCACACCCTGGGCAGCGCCCGCGGCATTCGTCATCATCTTTGCAAGCTCGTCGAAGAAGGGATTGTTCGTCTGTGTCATCAGGAGCTACCCATCGTAAGGTGTTGAGTTGAATGTGCTGGTTCCAGATCCAGTACCAGACACCTGGCTGCCGTCATCCCTGACAAGGGAGCGCAGCGGCCGCCGGTTCCGAGTCCAGCGCGAGGGCGACGGACAACTCGTCCGGGATCACGGGTTGCCGATACCCGTGCGCCACTCTAGTTGCATATCACTATGCGAGCCACTGCCGTCAGAAGCAAGCATATCAGCGCACGGGGTTGACAGCAGCGGCCCCGTGTCGCCAACGTCCGGTCCGGCGGAAACATGGGCGCCGCCTGGCAAGCCCGTCCAGCACAGGCCATAGATGAGTCCACTCGCGAGCTTTTTCGCACTCCCCTTCCCCAACATCGATCCGGTCGCGCTGCAGCTCGGCCCTGTCGCGGTGAAGTGGTACGGCCTCGCCTACATGGCGGGGTTGCTGCTCGGCTGGCTCTATATCCGCCGGCTGGTGCAGAACCCTGCGCTCTGGCCAGCCGGCAAGCCGCCGTTCGGCCTCGAGAAAGTGGACGACCTGCTGTTTTCCATGACGCTCGGCGTCGTGCTCGGCGGCCGCCTCGGCTTCGTCTTCTTCTACGAGCCCGCCTATTACCTGTCGCATCCGCTCGAGATCATCCAGGTCTGGCGCGGCGGCATGGCCTTCCATGGAGCACTCGTCGGCTGCGGCATCGCGATCTGGCTGTTTGCCCGGCGCCATGGCGTCTCACCGTGGTCCGCTATGGACCTGTGCGCCGCCGCTGTACCGATCGGCCTGTTGTTCGGGCGCGTCGCAAACTTCATCAACGGCGAGCTGTTCGGCCGCCCGACGGATGCGCCGTGGGGCATGGTGTTTCCCGAGGCCATGTATCAATACGCCGCCATCGAGCCGACACCGCGTCATCCGAGCCAGCTCTACGAGGCTTTCTTCGAGGGTCTCGTGCTGTACCTCGTGCTGCGCTGGATGGTGTACCGGATGTCGGCGCTGAAGAGCCCCGGTCTTGTCGCCGGAACGTTCATGGTGGGCTACGGCCTGGCCCGGTCGTTCTGCGAGTTCTTCCGCCAGCCCGACCCGCTGCACACCTTGACGTTCGGCTTCCTCACGCCGGGCATTGCCTACTCGATCCCGATGATCCTGCTCGGCCTCTACTTCATCCGCGCGGCCAAGCTCAGCCGAGCCGCCGTTTGATTAGTCGGGCGACCGACGAACGCCGGAGTCCACCGCCCGGTCAACCCGGTGCCCCGGCCGCCACAGAAGCAGTCGGCCACCGCGTTGACCCGTTTATGAAGCTGATCGTTTCGAGCCTGCCATGACCGCGCAGCACCAGACCCCACTCGCACTCAAGCTCGAGCAGCGGATACGGCGCGAGGGCCCGATTCCGGTCCTGGATTACATGCAGGCCTGTCTCGACGATCCGGAGCACGGCTACTACCGCGGCCAGCCTGCGATCGGCGCCGGCGGCGATTTCACCACGGCACCGGAGATCAGCCAGATTTTCGGCGAGCTCGTCGGCATCTGGGCTGCGGTCGCTTGGCGCGCGATCGGCGCGCCGTCTCGCTTCCACCTCGTCGAGTTCGGCCCCGGCCGCGGCACCATGATGAGCGATGCCCTGCGCGCGGCCCGGATCGTCCCGGGCTTCCTCGCCGCCGCCCATGTTCATCTCGTCGAAAGCAACCGGGCCTTGCAGCAGGCGCAGCGCCAGACGCTCGCCGCCTCCGGCCTGACCGCTCCCATTTCATGGCACGACGCGCTCGCGCCCGACGTCGCGGACGATGCTCCCGTCATCGTGCTCGCCAACGAGTTCCTCGATGCGCTGCCGGTTCGTCAGCTCATCTTCACCGATGGCGTATGGCGCGAGCGTTGCGTCGGCCTGGACAACGACGACCACTTCTTCCTGCTCCCGGGCCACCCCGCAGAACCTGACCTCCTGCCCGCCGGCAAGTCACCAGCCGAAGGCGACGTCATCGAGATCCGGCCCGGCACAACCCAAGTTGCAGATGCGCTCCGCCAGTGGTCCGCCCAACCCATGGCCGCCCTGTTCATCGACTACGGCCATACCGAAACCGCGTTCGGCGATACGTTGCAAGCTGTCAGCCGCCACCGCTATGCCTCGCCCTTCGAGAAGCCGGGAGAGATGGATCTGACCGCGCACGTCGATTTTGCCGCGTTCGCCCGCGCCTGCCGGGACCGTGGCTGCTCCGTAGACGGACCGATCACGCAAGCGGCATTCCTCATGGGCCTCGGGCTCGCCGAGCGCGCCGCGACGCTGAGAGGCGCGGCTCGACCGGACCAGATCGGTCTGATAGAGGCAGGCGCACAGCGCATTTCCGATCCGCTCGGCATGGGCGGCCGCTTCAAGGTGATGTGCGTGCGCTCGGCCAGCGTGCCGGTGCTGCCGCCATTTCCGACGGGGTAATAGGGGAGAGGGGCGACATGGGCATCACTGGCGAGATCGTTCGTGCGGCGTGTCTCAGCGATCTCAGCGGCATCCGTCACGGCTTCTTCACGCGCGAAGGTGGTGTCTCGGCCGGGCTCTACGGCTCCCTTAATTGCGGTCTCGGATCGCAGGACGACCCTCACCTCGTTCGCGAGAACCGTGCCAGGGTCGCGCGGGCGCTCGGCGCCGAGCGGCCCGAGGTGATGACCTTGTATCAGGTGCACAGCTCCACCGCGCTCGTCGTCGATGGTCCGTTCACCTCTTCCCAGCTGCCCCGCGCGGACGCCCTCGTCACCCGCACTCCCGGCCTCGTCATTGGCGCCCTCGCCGCCGACTGCACGCCCGTCCTGTTCGCCGAGCCGCAGGCGGGCGTCGTTGCCGCCGCCCATTCCGGATGGCGCGGCGCGCTCGGCGGCATCCTGGAGGCTACCATCGAGGCCATGATCGGCGTTGGCGCACGCCGTGACCGCATCCGCGCCGCGATCGGCCCCTGCATCAGCCAGGACGCCTATGAGGTCGGGCCGGAGTTCGAGGCCGAGTTCCTGAAGCCCGACTCCGCCAACGCCCGCTTCTTTGCCCGTCCGTCCGCTGATGCCCGCGCCCGATTCGACCTGCCCGGATACGTCGAGCACCGCCTGACACGAGCCGGCCTCGATTTCGTCGAACGCCAATCACAATGCAGCTACCAGAACGAATCGAAATTCTTTAGCTTTCGCCGTGCAACGCACCGGAAAGAGCCTGATTACGGCCGCCAAATCTCCGCCATTGTCTTGGCTTAGTCCTTCATCCACAGAAATGACCGGCCAGATCTGGCGAGTTGAGGCACGATGGCCGCTTGGCGGGGCGATCAGTCTGGACGCCTCGCAACACGATAGGTTAGAGGAATCTGGTACATGGGTACCGGATTTCTTAAGAGGCCGCAGGGTTGGTACGTCGGCTGCCGGTTTAGACAGCGGATTACTAAGAGGGGGACGTCATTGTGACGACCATCCATGCTGCTGCGGCGTCGCACCTTCGCAACCGGCTTGGGTTCGCGACGCTGGCCATTTTCCTAGCCGCAGGCGTCAGCGCCTGCAGCTCGAGTTCTGATCTACTTTCCAGCTCCGGGGACTCGCAGGTCCTGGCCCAGCAGCCTGCCGTGCAGGCCGCCCCCGAGCCGACGCGGATTGCCATCGCGCCTGTAATCGGCGCGCCGGAAGCCGTCAGCAAGCAGCTTGCGACGCAGCTGACCCAAGACCTTGAGCGCAAGAACGTTCCTGTCGCCAAGGCGCCGACCGACAGGGCCGACTACACTCTGCGCGGCTACATCGTAGCTGCGCGCGAGAAGGCCGGCACGAAGGTCTCCTACATCTGGGACGTCACCGACCAGACCGGAGCGCGCGTGAACCGGATCACCGGCGAGGAGCTGGCTGGCAGCACCGACTCGCGTGATCCGTGGGCTTCGGTCACGCCGGCCGTGATGCAGGCGATCACCACCAAGACGGCCACGGCCCTCGGCACCTGGGCGCAGACCCAGCCGGCCGTCGCCAGCGCCGGACAGCCAGTGCAGACCGCCGCGATTCCGGGCACCGCCCAGCCGGCGACCGCACCGCCTCCGGCGGCAACCGCCAGCATCGGCCGCGAGGCTGCCATCTCCGCCCTGGTGCCGAGCGTGACCGGCGCGCCCGGCGACGGCTCGGTGTCGCTGACCAGCGCCCTCCAGAGGGAGCTGTCACGCGGTGGCGTGGCGCTGTCGGACCGTGCCTCGGCCAGCACCTATCGGGTCGAGGGCAAGGTGAAGCTCGGCCAGGTCAAGGAAGGCAAGCAGCCGATCCAGATCGATTGGCTCGTGAAGGACCCGCAGGGTAAGCAGCTCGGCACGGTTTCTCAGAAGAACGAGATCCCGCAAGGCTCGCTCGACGGCAGCTGGGGCAAGGTTGCCGACGCCGCCGCAGCGGCCGCCGCTCAGGGCATCCTGAAGCTGCTGCCGGGCAAAGGTGTCAACTAAGCCGCACCTGCCCGCTTCACATTGCCGTCACATTAGCGAGGCCCGGACGTTTACACGTCCGGGCCTGCTTGCTAGAAGCCGCCTCGGCGGCGAACGAGAGTGACTGCGATGCTGAATGATCCAGGCAGACCAAAGGACTATTTCGACGGCTTGCGTATCAAGCTCGTCGCCGGCAACAGCAACCGGCCACTGACGGAAGACATCAGCTCGGTGTTGCGCGTCCCCCTGACAAAGGGTGTGTGCCGCCGCTTCGCCGACATGGAAATCTTCGTCGAGGTCCAGGAGAACGTGCGTGGCGAGGACGTCTACGTCCTGCAGTCCACCTCCTTTCCGGCCAACGACAACCTGATGGAGCTGCTGATCCTGATCGACGCGCTGAAGCGGGCGTCCGCGCGCCGCATCACCGCCGTCATCCCCTACTACGGCTACGCCCGTCAGGATCGCAAACCCGGCCCGCGCACGCCGATCTCGGCCAAGCTCGTCGCCAACCTCATCGAGCGCGCCGGCGCGGATCGCGTCATGACACTCGATCTGCACGCTGGCCAGATCCAGGGCTTCTTCGATATCCCGACCGACAACCTGTTCGCCGCACCGGAAATGGTGCGCGACATCAAGGAGCGGTTCGAGCTCGACAATCTGATGGTCGTGTCGCCCGACGTCGGCGGTGTCGTCCGTGCCCGCGCACTTGCCAAGCGCATTGGTGCTCCCATCGCCATCTGCGACAAGCGCCGCGAACGCCCCGGCGAGAGCGAGGTGATGAATGTCATCGGCGACGTGCGGGGCAAGCGCTGCATCCTGGTCGACGACATCGTCGACAGCGGCGGCACCCTGTGCAACGCAGCCGAGGCCCTGCTTCAGAACGGCGCCATCGAGGTGATGGCCTACATCACGCACGGCGTGCTGTCCGGCGGCGCCGTGGCGCGAATCCAGAACTCGAGCCTGAAATCGCTCGTGATCACCGATTCGATCGAGCCGACGGAAGCCGTGAAGGCGTCGAAGAACATCCGCGTGCTCTCGATCGCCCCGCTCATCGCCGAGGCCATCGCCCGCACGTCGCGCGAGGAAAGCGTCTCGAGCCTCTTCTACTGAGGTCCGTTGCGATCGAGAGCGATCGCCCTACCCCGAGAGGCTCGGGCGGCCCTCCCCCGCCCAGCCCAGCGGCTCGGCCCGATTGCCAATGGCACCCGGCGCGGCTATAAGGCGCCCATCTCAGAACATGAGAGACGACTATCCCGCGGCACCCTTGGAGGCCGGGGACAACAGAATGGGGCCGGATTCGGCCCTTTACTCATTGGAGAATGCCATGGCTGAAGTTATTGAAATCCAGGCCACGGCGCGTCCCAGGGCCGGTAAGGGGGCCGCCCGGGCAGTGCGTCGTGAAGGCAAGCTTCCCGCTGTCATCTACGGTGAGAAGAAAGAGCCCGAGACGATCGCGCTCGATGCCAACGAGCTCTGGAAGATCGTCCAGAAGGGTCGCTTCCTGTCGACCGTGTTCGACATCAACGTCGATGGCACCAAGCGGCGCGTGCTGCCGCGCGAGGTGCAGCTCGATCCGGTGAAGGACACCCCGGTGCACGTCGACTTCCAGCGGGTCGGCGATTCCGAATTCGTCCGCGTCGTGATTCCGGTCCGCTTCATCAACGAAGGCGCGTCGCCGGGTCTGAAGCGCGGTGGCGTGCTCAATATCGTGCGTCACGAGGTCGAGGTCACCTGCCCGCCGAACAACATCCCGGAGCAGTTCACCGTCGACCTGACCGGCCTCGAGATCGGCCGCTCGATCCACATTTCGGCTGTGCCGCTCGGTGAAGGCGTCCGTCCGACGATTCTCAACCGCGACTTCACGGTCGCCACCATCGCCGGCAAGAAGACCGACGAGGATCGCGCCAGCGAAGGCGAAGGCGAGAAGAAGTAAGGCGCCTCTGGCGGGCGACCGCCATTCCACGCGGCGACCTCGCCCCCTCGGGGGCGGGGTCGACCAATGGCGCTCGGCCCGCAGTCCGACGCAACCGCTCGGCCTCTGGCCCCCCTGTGTAGGGGCGCATCGCCCCCGCAATCCCTCAGCGATAGACCATCACCGGCAGCTTGCTGTGCGTGAGCACCTTCTGGGTCTCGCCGCCGATCAGCTTGGCCGCGACACCAGAGCGGCCGTAGGAGGCCATCGCGATGAGATCGCAACCGCGCGCGTCCGCGGTATCAATGATCCCCTTCCACGGAAACTCGCTCTCGACTCGCACGGTCTCGCAAGCAACGCCCTTTTCCTCGGCGACGCTGCGTGCCCAGGCGAGATGATCCTCGACCTCTTGCCGGATCCGCTGCCGGATATCGTCGGGCAGCTCGGTGAGGTCGACGCCGAACACGACGATATGCGCCGGCTTGCCTTGCACCCGCACGACGGTCGCCCGCGCTCCGAGTTGCTTGGCCATATCCAGGCTGGCCACGACCGTTTTCCTTGAGAGATCTGTCCCATCGGTCGCGATGAGAATGTGCTCGTACATCGGGGTCTCCTGTCGTTGTGCCGTGGCCTGCACGACGATGGTTCAAAGCGCGATGATGATGATGATAACGCGTGCAAGCTGCCGTCTCGCATCATCTGAGGCGTTGACGGGCATCAAGACGTCACGCGTAACCGGGAGGCGGCACGAAGCCCTGGAACTGTTGCTCGAGCATACGCGCCAGTGCAATGCACGTCCGGTCGCCGTACTGCGGCCCGAGGATCTGCACCCCCACGGGGAGGCCCGCCGGTGTGAATCCGGCAGGCGCGACCGTCGCGGGCAGATAGGCAACGCCTGAGAAACCCGCCCAGAACAGCTGGTCTGTCGTCGGCACCTGATGGCCGTTGACGGTGATCGTCCGCTCGTGTCGTTCACCCTTGTGATCGTGCGGAAAGGCCGCCGAGGCAGCTGCCGGGCATATGAGCACATCCCAGTCTCGGAAGAACTCGGCCCAGGCAAAGCGCATCTGGTGCCGCCTGTTGTTGAAGCCCAGCCAATCGCGATGTGGCATCACGTTGGCGCGCAGCATGCGCGCGAAATAGCTCTCGTCATCGGGCTGGAGCAACGCCGCTGCTTCCCGATTGGCCTCCAGCATGGCATCGCTCTGCCGGCCGGATGTCGCCGCGCGCAGCAGCGCAATGTAGATCCGATTCGCTTCCGCGGTATCGATTGCGGGCCGTACCGTCGTGCTGACCGTCGCTCCCGCCCTGCCAAGGAACTCGGCCACGGCGGCAATGCGGTCCTGCACCTCCCGGTCCACTTCCGAACAGGGATCGTCGAGCATCACCGCGACCCTGAAGTCTCCGACGCGATCGCAGCGCGGCGCCGGCAGGTCGAGGCGCAGGCCCGCGCTATCGATCTCGTCCGGACCGGCCATGATCGACAGACCGAGCTCCAGGTCATCGGCGCTGCGCCCCATCGGCCCGATCACCGAAATGTCGGTCGGTGCGACGATGCCCGGCAACGCCTGGCCCCGCGGCGGGCAGATGCCCCATGTCGGCTTGTGGCCGAAAACGCCGCAATAGTGCGCCGGATTGCGGATCGACGCCCCGATGTCGCTGCCGGCCTCGAGCCCCGTCAATCCCGCCGCGAGTGCCGCCGCCGATCCTCCCGACGAGCCGCCAGGCGACAGCGCCACGTCCCAGGGATTGTTCGTGGTGCCGTAGATGGCATTGAACGATTGCCAGTCTGCGAGATAGAGGGGCACGTTCGTCTTGCCGAACAGGATCGCGCCAGCCGCTTCGAAGCGGTCGACGGCAAGCGCATTTCGGGCGGGATAATTGTCCTTCAGCTCCGGCACGCCCCATGTCGTCGGCATGCCCACGACATCGAAGCTCTCCTTGATGGTCATCGGTACGCCGTGCAGCGGGCCCCAGATCTCGCCTTTCGCCAGCGCCGCGTCGGCGTCCCGTGCACGCGCGCGGGCGGCGTCGATGATCGTGGCGATGATGGCGTTGATGCGTGGGTTGTAGGTCTCGATGCGGCGCAAATAGAGGTCCAGGAGCTCTGTCGCGCTGATAGCTTTGCGGCGGATTTCCGCGGCAAGCCGTCCGGCGGAGCTGAACGGCAGATCGAGCATCTGTTCTCTCCTGACAAGGATACCTGTCGGAACTGACACGCCATCATCTGCGGCGATCACGCGCGGGGCAAGGGTGGCAATTGATCCGTCGTCGAATTGAATGGGCCGGCGCTCGCACCATCCCCACACCATCGCTCAGGATCCGGAGTCGAGCCTGAGGGAACGCAATCGCACGGCATACGTTGCAGGCGCATCAATCCACAGCAAGTGAGTTAATGCGATGGCAAAGCAGAGCAGGCCGCAGAAGAAGACGGTCGAGCGCGTCATGCACGAATACAAACATGGAGAACTGGAGAGCGGCGGCCGCCGCAAGGTCAAGAATCCAAAGCAGGCAATCGCGATTGCACTCAGCGAAGCCGGTGCATCGAAGAAGCAAAGCCCCGCCGAGAACCGGCGCCGCTTGCAACGGACGAAGTCGCGCGAGGCCAAGGGCGAGACCGGCGAGGCGACGCGCGAGGGTCGTGGCACTGCTGCCGCGCGTGGACGTGGCGGCGCCCGGCGCACCACTTCCGCTGCACGGCGCACGACCCAGCGTGCCGCCACCGGCCAGGGAGGCGCGGCGACGCGCCGATCCGCGACACGTCCCGCCGCCACGAAGCGCAAGGCCAGCACGCGCACCACCCCTGCGCGTGGCACGACCACGCGCAAGACGGCAGCGCGCGGTCGCCCGAGCACGACGCGGCGCGGAGCTGCAGCGCAGAGAAGCTCATCGCGGCCGGCCGCCGCGCGTGCCGGAACGGCGCGGCGTACCGCTGGCCGGGGTGCAGGGATGACGAAGGCGCAGCTCTATAATGAAGCGAAGCGGCGCAAGGTCCCTGGCCGCTCCAGGATGTCGAAGGGCGAGCTGGCGAAGGCCGTCGGCGGAAGCTGAGGCCCACTGGCGCAAGGCAGCGCTGCCGCCACGAGGTGCCGTGCCCTCAGCTCACCGGGGCGATTTGCGGCCTTGTGTCGATGACGCGAACGGGCCAGTTTCGGCCGCAACGCAGCCATCGGGTGAGCACACGCCTTGCGCCTGACCGACCTCGCGGACGGCACCCTCGACGCTCTGAGGAGTGCGGGGGCCTACCTGTCCGATCTCACGACACCCTCGATCCGGCTCGGGGTCACCGGGCTCGCGCGCGCCGGCAAAACCGTCTTCATAACCGCGCTGATCCGCAATCTTACAACTGGCGGTCGGCTGCCGTTCTTCGATGCTTATGCCGAAGGCCGCATCCAGCGCGCCTACCTTCAACCACAACCGGACGATGCGGTGCCGCGCTTCGATTACGAGGCCCACCTTTCCGCGCTGATGGCCGACCCGCCGCGCTGGCCGGAAAGCACGCGTCACATCAGCGAGCTGCGGGTGACGGTTGACTACGTGCCCGCGGGGCTCATCCGGCGCACGACATCATCCGGTCGGCTCCATATCGACATCGTCGATTATCCCGGCGAGTGGCTGCTCGATCTCGCGCTCCTCGATCAGAGCTACGAGGACTGGTCTCGCGAGGCGATCGCGCTGGCATCCGAGCCGGCACGCGGCTCCGTCAGCACCGAATGGCTACAGCACCTGGCTAGTCTCGACCCCGGCGCGCCGCAGGACGAGCAGGTCGCGCTCGAGGCCGCACGCATCTTCACCGCCTTCCTCGCCGCTGCGCGCGCAGCCGAGCCGGCCCTGTCGACGCTCGGTCCCGGACGTTTCCTCCTGCCTGGCGATCTGGCGGGCTCGCCCCTCCTGACGTTCGTGCCGCTCCACATGCCGGCCGGGTGGACACCGCCGCGCAATTCACTCGCCGCGATGATGGCCCGCCGCTTCGAGAGCT
>JAEZHL010000126.1 GCA_023416575.1 Pseudomonadota bacterium | reverse complement strand
TGGGCATGACGGGCACGGCCAGAAAGCCGACCGCGATGATCCCGGTCGCGAACAGGATGCCTGCCGCCTCTCCGGCCAGCGGCTGCAGCGCGGCCGCAGCCTATGCCGCCGTCGAGATGTCGGTCTCGCCTGCCTTGAAAAGGGTCTGTCCCGTCGACAGAATGATGAAATACAGGATCAGGTTCGAGAACAGCATCCCGATCAGGACATCGAGCCGCGACTGCCGCAACTCCTCGGCTGTCACGCCCTGCCGTTGCGCCAGCGTCGTCCGACCCTGCGCGATCTCTTCCTCGACCTCGACGTTGGACTGCCACGTGTAGATGTAGGCCGACAGCGACGCGCCGATCACGGCCACCAGGATCGACAGGAACTCGTGGGAGAATTCTATCGTCGGGATGAAGGTGCCGCGCAGAACCTCCCATGGGTCCGGCCGGGCGAGAATGGCCGAGGCGATGTAGGTGAAGAGCAGCAGGGAAAGCCAGCGAAACGTGTTTCGGATCAGCGTGTAGGATCCGAAGATCTGCAGGCACAAAATGACGACCGCGACCGCGATGACGATGATTGGAATGGGTACCGGGATGAACAGGTTCAGCGCCGCCGCCATGCCGCCGAGGTCGGCGGCGGCCTCGACGGTGTTGCCGATCATGACGCCGATCAGCGCGGGCCAGAGAATCCAGCGCGGATAGTGGTCCCGGAGCGCGGTGAACAAGCCCTTTCCGCTGATCTGGCCGAGCCGCGACGACAGGTGAACGACCACGAACATCATCGGAAAGATGGCGGGGGCGACCCAGAGAAACGCAGGTCCGAACTGGGCACCCGCGCTGGCATATGTTCCGATGGCGGAAACGTCGTCGTCGGCGGCGCCTGTGATGACGCCGAGACCGAGTGCCCTGGCTAGGCCGCGCTTCTCCGGCTTGCTCTTGCCAGGTCCCGGATCATCTGGAGTGCTGGGCGGATCATCCATCCAACATCACTTCGCGCAAGAGCTTCGATGCTGCTCCAATGCGAGGTGCGCGATTAGGTTCCGGTGGTGGACCGCGGTGCCTGGGTGGTTGCAAGCAGGCGAATGTGTCGCGGTTACCGCCGTCCCGGATCAATGGCGCGCCGGGTACCGAGAGTTATCTCGCAACGCTCAAATCACCGAACGGACCACGAGGTAAATGCCGAGCAGCAGCAGGCCGACGAAGAACCAGCGCCGGAACTCGGCGGGGTCCAGCCGTTGCCGCAGCACCTGGCCGATCCACATTCCGAGACAGGCCAGAGCCAACGCGACGACCGTCTGGCCGGCGATGGAGACGTTGAGTGCGCCGGCATGGACGACGTTGACGGCAAGAGCGAGTGTCGAGACTGTGAAGGACAGCCCCAACGCCTGGACGAGGTCTTCCTTTTCGAGCCCGATTGCCTGGAGGTAAGGCACGGCAGGGATCACGAAAACGCCGGTCGCTGCCGTGATCAACCCTGTGAGCCCGCCGGACAGCGGGCCATAGAGGGCTTCCCGCATTTTTGGCATCGTGAGGCGAACGGCTGCCAGTCCCGTCACGGCATAAACGACGAGCGCCACTCCGAGGAGCGCGGCTCCATAATGCGCGTGAGCGCCCGTCATCAGCCCAATGCCGGCCCAGGTGCCGAGGCAGACCGCGAGCATCATCGGCCAAAGCCGCAGGATGATAGTGGTCAGCGACGGGCCAGCGATCATTTGCCAGAGGTTCGTCAGAAGCGAAGGCACGATGAGCAGAGCCGCCGCTTCAACTGGCGCCATGACGACCGCCAGCAGCCCCATCGAAATGGTCGGCAAGCCGAGGCCAATGACTCCCTTGATGAACCCTGCAAGCGCGAACACCAAGCCGATGAAAATGAGGGTATCGTTCAGCATGGATCGGAGATGTTCCGTTTGGCCGCTCACGGTCGTGGCGGATGAGGCTTCCTGACGATAGGCAATCGCAGGAGTGCCGGTCAATGCGCCGAACTCGTGGTTACGAGTTCTTCGTGCAAGGCTGGTTGCGGTTCCGACGTCGCCATCACCCCCGATCCGATGGCGACCTTCCGCGCCATGTCCCTGGCGATCAACGCTTCGATCGCCAGCTTGAGCTTGGCGCTGCGATCCATTTGGTTGATGAGCTCGTCCCGCCGCCATTCGATCACCCGCGCACCGGCCGGTGCTCTGACGGTGGCGGAAGCGGGAGTCCCGAGGATCAGAGACACTTCGCCAATGAAGTGCCGTGGCGACATGCTGAAATGAGGCACCTCACCTTTGTCGATCTCGACACTGCCGTCGATGACATAGAAGAGTTTGTCCGGGACCTGGCCTTTGACAGTCAGCACTTCCTCACATTGCAAGGTCCGCACGTTGCTGAACCGCATCAGTGGGACGAAGTCTCCCGGCTCGAGGCCACCCAGCATCCGATAGAGCGGCAGTTGGTCGGCAGGAATGATGCGTATCGATCGGCCGCGCAGAAGCATCCACAGGCCGTAGACGTTGGCCGTGGACATGGCCGTTGCTGCCATCATCCCCTGCCAGAGGGGCTCCTCTGCAGCGAAAGCATAGTTCAGAAAGTAAAAACTCGAACCGATGAGGAGAAAAATGCGCAAACGGATTTGGGTACGGCACAGCATTCCGAGAACCTGAGCCGCTGCAGCGATGAACACGAGGTTGCCGGGATGAACAATGAAGTCCATTGCGCTCAAGGCGAACTCCTGAAAGCTCCGACAACGTATGGTAGCGAGATCGCGAACGTCGGGGCAACCCACGAATGCTGAGGAGTTCTATATCAGTTAGCGAACCGTTGAGCTATAAGCCACCCGGACAGGGCGGCGGGCTATTCGATGCTCTTCGCCCCGGCACGCGCCAGAACACGCTGCGCCCGGACCAGGTGAGGACGGTCAAACATCTGGCCGTTGAGCGAGATGACACCGGCATCCGGGGAGGCAGCGAACATGGCGACGATCTCGCGCGCCCGGTCGATCTCGCGCTGGCTCGGCGTGAAGGCTGCGTTGAGGATTTCGACCTGATCGGGATGAATGGCGAGCTTGCCCGTGAAGCCGTCGCGCGCCGCGGCCGCCGCTTCGGCTCTCAGCCCGTCCTGGTCCCGGAAGTCGATGAACACGGTGTCGATCGGCTGCGCCCCGGCAGCGACGGCCGTGAACAGGCAAAGATCGCGCGCCAGCTGGTAGGGCGAGGTGAAGGTGCCGTCGGGCTCCCGGGTCGCGCTCGAGCCGACTTCCGCCGAAAGATCCTCCGCACCCCACGTCAGCGCCTCGAGACGCGTGCTCGCGTCTATGAAAGAGCTGATGTT
>JAEZHL010000026.1 GCA_023416575.1 Pseudomonadota bacterium | reverse complement strand
TACGGCTTCCGCCTGCCCTCCTGCATGGACAACCGCCCGCTCCGGTTCGAGGAGTGGGAGGCGATGCGGCCGCAGACGGTGCACGTCTCGGCCACCCCTGGCGGCTGGGAGCTGAAGCAGACCGGGGGCGCCTTCACGGAGCAGGTGATCCGCCCGACCGGGCTCACCGATCCGGAGGTGATCGTCAGGCCGGCCAAGAACCAGGTCGACGACCTCCTGGACGAGGTGCGCCGCGTCACGCGCGCCGGCTACCGCACGCTGGTGACGACGCTGACGAAACGCATGGCCGAGGATCTGACCGAGTACATGCACGAGAATGGCATCCGCGTGCGCTACATGCACTCGGACATCGAGACCCTGGAGCGCATCGAGATCATTCGCGATCTTCGACTGGGCACCTTCGACGTGCTGATCGGCATCAACCTGCTGCGCGAGGGGCTCGACATCCCAGAATGCGCGCTGGTGGCGATCCTTGACGCCGACAAGGAAGGCTTCCTGCGATCCGAGACCTCGCTGGTCCAGACCATCGGCCGCGCCGCGCGTAACGTCGATGGGCGCGTGATCCTCTATGCCGACCAGATGACCGGGTCCATGGAGCGCGCCATCGCCGAGACCGACCGGCGGCGCGAGAAGCAGCAGGCGTGGAACGCGGCTAACGGCATCACCCCGGAAAGCGTGCGCAAGAACATCGCCGACGTGATGGCATCGATCTACGAGCAAGATCACGTCACGGTCGATGCTGGGCTGGCCGAGGCGGGCCAGGTGCTCGTCGGGCACAACCTCGCCGCCGTCATCAGCGATCTCGAGAAGCGGATGCGCGAAGCCGCCGCCGATCTCGAGTTCGAGACCGCTGCCCGCCTTCGCGACGAGATCAAGCGTTTGCGCGATACCGAGCTCGCCGTGGCGGACGATCCGCTCGCGAGGCAAGCGGACGTCGAGGACCGGGCAGGCCGCTACGAGGGCAAGCGGAAGTACGGCGGCAGCCCGCCCGCCGGCTCGGCGTCACGCGACGGAGAGCCGAAATCCCGCATCTCGCACAGCTACGAGCCGGTGCAGCCGACCTACGCGCAATCGACCTCGCGCCCGCACAAACCATCACTCGATGACATGGGTCCCGGCACCGATCGGCCCGTACCCGCCCGCAGCCCCCGGGTCGATCCACGGACGCGGGCTGGGGCATTCGGTGAGGAGATCCGCGGCCCGCACAAGCCGACGCTCGACGAAATGGGGCCGCACGCTGAGCGCGGATTGCCCGCCGGCAAGGTGCAACCCGCCAAGCCCGTCAAGTCGATCGAAGTTGCAGACGAGGCCGAGCGCCAGCGCCGTCGCGGCCGGCCGAAGAAGACGGGACGCCCTGGACAGTAACCAGCGTAGTCATCATACGTTGTAATGGCCTATGCTTCTCGCATTGGAGCAGAGTGAGCCGATGCGAGCGAGTATCCCCGTCCTACTTGAAGCGACTTATGCCTGTTGGGCGACCGGCGATCTCGAAGCGATGTTGCGCTGCGTTTCCGATGACATCACGTTCGTCAATCATTTGCCGACCGACGTTGTCCCATTCGCCGGACCCGTCCGCGGTAAGGCTGCGCTTGCCCAACAGCTTGGGATCATTCTCGATCAGTTCGAAATCATCGAGTACCGGCCGGTGCGGATCACGGCGGTAACCGGCTCGTTCCATTCGCAAGTTCACTTTCATTATCGCCACAAATCGACGGGACTCACGTATGAAGGGAGGCTGAGGCACGTGTGGCAAATCGAGGGCGACAAGATCGTTCGCCTCGAGGAGTTTCATGACCCGGAACGCACGCGGGCATTCTTCGAGCTGCTGGCGAGCTACGAGCAGCGCCCAGACGAGAGCCGGCCGAAAGGCGACGGTTGACCCGGTCGATGCTTAACGAGGCAAGGGAGCAGCATGGCGGCACGAATTCTCATCATTCTCGGCTGCATCTGGATCGTGGGAATCGCTTATCTGGCAGGGATCACCTGGCCCGTATTCCCGCTCGATATGCCCGCTCAGGATCCGCAAGTGCGCGCAGCTTATGACAGCGCCATTTCCGCCCATCTCATCCGCTATGCGCTCATCGCGCTCGTTCCCGGAGTGGCTCTGCTCGGGATCGCCTGGGCACTCTCGCGGCGCAGTCAGCGCACTGGCATGACATCCTGATCGCTTTCCAGTGAACTCCCGCCGCATGCACCGAGGATGTAGTGCCACCTTTGCAGGAACGCGGATGTTGGATCGAGCGTTCGGCAGGGCACGGAACGGAATCCGCTTCCCACGTCATCGAGAGGAGACGCCGATGAACCGCAGCCCGAAATGGACCGCACGCGCTGTGAGCGCTGCCGGCCTGATGACGGCAGCCCTGATGGTCGCTTCCGCAGCGCATGCAGAAAGTCCGTTCGGAGCGCTCCAAGGCAGCTGGTCCGGCAGCGGCAGCGTTCAGTTCGAAGGCGGACAGTCGGAGCGACTGCGTTGCACGGCGTACTACACGAGCGGCGGCGGCGGGAACGAGCTTGGGCTCGCAATCCGTTGTGCGAGCGCCTCCAACAAGATCGAGCTGCGTGGCCGGCTGACCTATGCCGACGGCAACGTGTCGGGCACCTGGGAAGAGCGGACGTATAACGCCACCGGCACGGCCTCGGGAAAGGCGAACAGCGGCAACGTTGCACTGCGCTTGGCGGGCGCGATCCCGGGCACGATGAACCTGACCTTCTCGAAAGCGCGCCAGAGCGTCGCCATCAGCACGCAAGGCTCGAAGGTCAAAGCCGTCAATATCGGCCTCAGCCGCCGGTAGAGGGCGAAGTCGCGCTTGGGCTCTGCCAGGCCGGCAACAGCTGGTGCCGGCGCTGTTCTTCTCGATGGTCATGAGGGAGAGAGTGAAGGCGCATCCCGCGCCGTGATGTCCACGAAACGGTCCGGCCCAGACTGCGTTGGAACGGCAAGGAACCGAGAAGGAGTGACGCGATGGACATCCACAACGCCAAGATCCTGATCATTGCCACCGACGGCGTCGAGCAACTGGAGTTGACGGTGCCGCGCGACAAGTTGAGAGAGGCTGGCGCGACCGTCGAGGTGGCATCGCCGAAGAACCGCCAGCAGCCCGACACCATTCGCGGCTGGAGCTTCACCGACTGGGGCGAGACCATTCCCGTCGACAGGGATCTCGAGGACGTCGATGTCGGTCAGTATGACGCGCTCGTCGTGCCGGGCGGCCAAATCAATCCGGACCTCCTTCGCGTCCAGCCAAAGGCGGTCGAGCTCGTGAAAACCTTTTTCGAGTCCGGAAAGCCCCTGGCAGCCATCTGCCATGGCCCCTGGCTGCTGATCGAAGCCGGCGTCATCAAGGGCGCGAAGGCGACCTCTTACAATTCGATCCATACCGACATGGTCAACGCGGGCGCGGATTGGCGCGACGAGGCCGTGGTCGTCGACAATGGCATGATCACCAGCCGCAACCCCAATGATCTCGAGCCCTTTGTGGCCAAGATCATCGAGGAGGTGACGGAAGGCCGCCATCACGAGCGTAAGGCGGCCTGAGGCACTGATAAAAAATTAACGCTACCGCGGAACCAAACGAGCAATCGCACGTTGCTCAGGTGCAGGCAGACGTGCGTTGCCCCTTGATGCTCGTCTGACGCAAATGGGTGCCCGGGGTCGATCCCTTCTCCCGGGCATCCCAACTTCACAGCGACGGATTTGTGACGGGGGACGCTGGTGTGAGTACGTTATATGCCCGCTGCGGCAGCAGTGACACACTTGTTTTCCCTACGCGAACACGTCATATGAGCCTCGCCGGTGCCCGCTGCTGTGGCGTGCGCCCTCACGATCTACGGATAGCTGCGCGACCCTCACCGGCCGTTTCTCTCCCGACATGTGAGATCTCTGGGTCTGCTGCGTGGGACCCGATGACTGGCCTACTTTGCACGCTTTTGAACGGGAAGAAGGTACTATCCAATGCGAATCACTGGCAAAGTGAAATTCTTCAACACGGCCAAGGGCTTCGGTTTCATCCAGCCGGAGCAGGGCGGTAACGACGTGTTCGTGCACGCGACTGCTCTGGAGCGCGCCGGCATCCGCGGTCTCAATGAGGGCGACCGCGTGAGCTTCGTGCTCGAGGATGACCGCCGCGGCCGCGGCAAGCAGGCTGGGCAGATCGAGCTCGCCTGAATTCGGCTCAGCATTTGAGCAGAATGAACGGAACGCTGCTGACATTCGTCAGCGGCGTTTTCTTTTTATTTGCCACATTCACAAACACCTGTTGCCCATTTGAAACGACCATGGCTTGCAGAAGTCACCTCTGACGGTCCACATTGCAGGGCTGAGCCACTCGATGAGGAGACAGCCGTGTCGCTGCTTGGTACTTCTGCCCTCGCTGCCGCGCTTGCGGCCTCCATCGCCATTACGCCAGCCGACGCCCAGACGACCCTGGTCAAGGCGGCCAATCCGTTCACCGAATTGGGCGGAACATGGAGCGGCGGCGGCGAAGTGCATTTTTCTGACGGCAAATCCGAGCGGATTTCCTGCCGTGCCTACTACACGCCCAAGGGCAGCGGCGAGGAAATGGGTCTTGCGATCCGCTGCGCCTCGATCAGCTACAAGATCGAAATCCGCGCCAATTTGATGAACGAGAATGGCCGGCTATCCGGCCGCTGGGAGGAGCGGACCTTCAACGCCGAGGGCGATGTCACCGGCAAGGCGTCGAGTGGCAACATCCGCATGGAGATCGTCGGCAGCGGTCTTACCGGCTCGATGTCCGTCTCCTACGGCGGCTCGACGCAAGCCGTTTCGATATCGACCGACGGTCCGAGCCTCAAGGGCGTGACGATCAACCTGTCGCGCGGCTGAGCCGGGCTCGATCCGGATCCACACAGCTGAGGACAACCCGAGGCGCGATGGACGCGCCTCGAGCATGCAATCGCGAGTCAGCCTCAACCGCGGCCGACGAACGGCATTTTCGTTGCCATGATGGTCATGAACTGAACGTTGGCATCGAGCGGCAGGCTCGCCATGTAAGCCACCGCGGATGCGACGTGCTCGACGTCCATCACCGCTTCCGGCGCAATCGTGCCGTTGGCCTGCGGAACGCCAGCC
Organism: Pseudomonadota bacterium; assembly: GCA_023416575.1. Lineage (GTDB taxonomy): Bacteria > Pseudomonadota > Alphaproteobacteria > Rhizobiales > Hyphomicrobiaceae > ZC4RG25. The sequence goes on along the minus strand of JAEZHL010000026.1, from coordinate 17,523 downwards.
TTCATACGCCCGCCCATGGCCGTATCGGCATTGCCGACGTCGATCTGCGAGCAGGCGATGTCGTACTTGCGGCCGTCGAGCGAGATCGACTTGGTCAGGCCGGTGATGGCATGCTTCGTCGCCGTGTAGGCAACCGAGTTGGGGCGTGGCGCATGGGCCGAGATCGACCCGTTGTTGATGATGCGGCCGCCCATCGGGGTCTGGTCTTTCATGATGCGGATGGCTTCCTGCGCGCACAGGAACGAGCCCGTCAGGTTGACGTCGACCACCTGCTGCCACGTCTCGACCGGCAGCTCCTCCATCGGCACGGCCGGTGCGCCCATGCCGGCGTTGTTGAAGAGCACGTCGAGGCGTCCGAAGGCCTCTTTGGTCGCCGCGAACAGCGCCTTCACGGATGCCGCGTCGCCGACGTTGGTCGGAACGGCAAGCATCCGGCCACCACCCGCGCTCGCCATGCTTGCCGTGCGGTCCAGCTCTTCTTTCCGCCGCCCGGCGAGGACGACATCGTAGCCATTGCGTTGCAGGGCGAGCGACGCGGCGCGGCCGATCCCACTGCCTGCCCCCGTGACAAGGGCAACCTTGTTCGTGCTGGTCATGATTGCTGTTTCCTCCTCGCGCAGAGCCCGCTCCCGGGCATCATGGTAGCGCGTCTCACGATGATGCCTAAGGGCCGCGAAAAGAGCATATCGGCCGGGGCCTGTCGAGAACTGCTCGCGGGATCCGCGTCAGCGGCAGTTCCATTGTCGTGACCAGCGCTGCCCTGCCCCCCTTCCCAGGCCGCCGGCCGCTTCTCAGCAGAGCCACCCGGAGCCCGGCACCTGCTGGATTGCCGGCAGCGTGATCCCGCGTCGGACGAGAACGGAGCCGGTGATGTTGCGCGCTGCCAGGGACCGGCTCAGGGCAAGCTCCGAAACATCGAGAACGGCCAGCACGCAGGATGTCCCCCACAACACCTCGGGCATCGCGAGCGGCTGCGGGTTCCACCCGAGCTCCAGGTACGTGGGGAGAAGCGACATCCGGGAGAGCACCGTCAGCTGCTCGATGTCCTCTGCGAGGCAGTACTCCTGGATGCCGCACATGATGGTCGCGGCCACGGTGTTGAAACTGCTGCCCTCGCGCCGGTCGGCGACGACGATGTTCCGCGACAGGTGAAAGATGTTCGGCGAGCGCGGAAGTTCAGTCCGATCGAGTTCGCCGAGCACCGGCGCTGCCATGGTCGGCACCAGTCGCGTTCCGCCGACAAGCCGGCAACTTTCCTCCTCGATCGCCAACAGGTAGATCGCACTGGGCGTATCATATTGGTCCACCTGTCGCTGATCGGGACGGCGGAATGGATTCCAGCGCCGTTCCGTGACGTAGACGTGGTGCCGCAGCCTGAAGCTCGCCTCGAGCTCCTCCTGATAGAGATGGCGGTTCTCTGCGGTCACGACATGGACCACACATCGTGGCTGGCGCGCGGGAGACCTGCTGTCCCTGGGATTGGCCCCCAGCCCTGGCGAACATTCCGATGGCCCGCTGTCGGATAGTGCCTCATCCCATTGCTCCCCCTCATCCGGCACCGGCGGGACGACGCGAGGCGCAAACTTCGGTCGCTGCCTCATGGACGAATCTCCCCGAGCACCGTTGCCCTGGCTGCTGCTTCCAGCGGATTGACCAGCCCGAGCCTCGAGGCGGCGAGCCGGCTCGCTCTCAGGACCTCGGCCGAGGACAACCGGACCCGATCCGCGATCGTATGGGCATCAAGGCCCGCGAATGTGTAGGCGAGGCAGTCACGCTGCAGCATGGTCAGCCGGGATGGCCCGGCAGCACGGCTCGGCCTCCTTCGTCTGCGGACTGCGTGATGCGCGTAGAGGCACATGAGATGCAGGGCGCGCCTGTCGCGATCCTGGAGCCGGCCACCACGCCCCGCCAAGCCCACACAGCTCTGGTCCCCTTCCAGGCCCACCACCGGCACGACGAAGCCCTCCACGAGCCCAAACTCGGCCGCTTCGTCCATCATCTGTTGCTGCGGCGATCCTTTGCTGTGATCCCACTGCACCTCGGACCAGGTGAACGGCTCCAGCGTTTGACGCGCGTGGTGCAGAAGATGATCGTGCTTGTGGTGTACTTTCTGGAAGCGATTGCGGAGCTCCTGCGGCCACGTGCAGAGCTGAACCTCGATGGAGGTATGCCCCGGATCAGGGACATCGCAGATGACCAGATGATCGAAGCCGAGGCGCCTGCAACCCTCGAGCAGCATCTCCTGAATGGCTGCCGCATTCGGGGCAGCGGTGGTTCGATCCACGAATTCAAGTGCAATTCTAGACAGCGACGCAGCCGGCATCCCGGACCTCACATCGAAAGGTATGTCAAAAAAACACAGTTTTGACCCAAAGTCTCCATTGCGGACGGTTTCAACTTGGTCACGCGTGCACCATACGCTAACCCCCATAATGTACAGGAGTATGCGTGAAGTCATGCATCCGACTAAAGGGGTATCTTGGATGGCGTTCTCGAAGTCGCTGTTTTCTGCGGTGTGCGTCGCCGGTTGTGTGATCGCTGGAACGGCGTGGGCGGGCGGTGCGCCGCGCTACGACAGGACGGCTCACGGCTACGGTCCGATCGAGGGCTATGCGGTCGCCGAGAGCCGCTTCGGCCATGGCACGGTGTCTGGTCCCGTGCGCCGCGTCCGGACTGGCTACGAGGTGCGCATGCCCGGCGGCACTTGGATCGCCTGCCGGCGGAGCTGCTCCGAGACCCTTCGGGTCGAGACGGTCGACTTCTGGGAGAACCGTGGCGCCGGCCGCAACGCCATCGATAGCGAATGCGGCCTCCTCGGCTGCCTCAGGTGGGAGCGCAGCTTCTGAGCGGCGCGTCCGAGCCCGGGAGAATATGACCCCGGGCCTCTTCGGGGTCGTTCGCACCCTCGATGACTGGCGCCGGAACGGCGCCATTTGCTCGGCGAGCCAGTTTCAGAACGCCGAGCACAACTTGCGAGACAATACCCACCAATCAGGCGATGAACGGGTTCGACGTCCGCTCCGCGCCGATGGTGCTTGTGGGCCCATGGCCGCAGATGAACGCCACGTCGTCCCCGAGCGGCAGCAGCTTGGTCTTGATCGCCTGGATCAGAGCGTCGTGGTCACCGTACGGGAAGTCGGTCCTCCCGATCGAGCCACGGAACAGGACATCCCCGACGAGGGCGAACCGTTGGCCAGAGTTGTAGAGAACAACAGAACCGGGCGAGTGCCCCGGGCAGTGCAGCACCGAAAACGTGTGGCCGGCAACCTCCACCGTGTCACCTTCCTGGAGCCAGCGGTCGGGCACGATCGCGCGCGCGTCGATGCCATAATTGCGCCCCTGCGCTTCGAGCCCCTGGAGCAGGAACGCGTCCGCCTCGTGCGGCCCCTCAACCGGCACGCCGAGCGCGTCGCGAAGCTCCGCCGCACCGCCGGCATGATCGATGTGTCCGTGCGTGAGCAGGATCTTCTCGACGGTCATGCCGACCTGCGCGATGGCTCCGCGGATGCGATCGAGATCACCGCCAGGGTCGACAACGGCCCCGACTTTCGTCGCCTCGTCCCAGATCAGGGTGCAGTTCTGCTGGAACGGCGTCACCGGGACGATCGCAGCCTTCAGCCCGCCGGGCCCCTGCGTTCGATCACTCGTACCTGATGCCATCGGGCTTCTCGCTTTGGCTTCAAACTTGGAGACGATTGCATAGACCAGGAGGACCCGCAGCTCCACTCCTGAGTTCCCGCTGGCCCGGCTCGGGCTTCCGGGGGCAGCCTCCGCACTCCACGAGCGCCGGAAAAAGATCAGGGGGCCCAAAGCCCCCCGACGTGAAGATCTCGGTACTCTCGAGCCTTCAGGCCGCCGCGTGCTCGTCGTTCGGATCGCGAAGCACGTACCCGCGTCCCCAGACCGTCTCGATATAGTGGTGACCACCCGTCGCCATCTGCAGCTTCTTGCGGAGCTTGCAGATGAAGACATCGATGATCTTCAGCTCCGGCTCGTCCATGCCGCCGTAGAGATGGTTGAGGAACATTTCCTTGGTCAGCGTGGTGCCCTTGCGGAGCGAAAGCAGCTCGAGCATCTGGTATTCCTTGCCCGTCAGATGCACGCGCTGCCCGTTGACCTCGACCGTCTTGGTGTCGAGGTTGACCCGTACACCGCCGGTCTCGATCACCGACTGCGCATGGCCCTTGGACCGGCGAATGATGGCATGGATGCGCGCGACGAGCTCATCCTTGTGGAACGGCTTCGTCATGTAGTCGTCGGCGCCAAAGCCCAGTCCACGAACCTTATCCTCAATTCCCGCCAGCCCGGACAGGATGAGGATAGGAGTCGACACCTTGCTGACCCTGAGCGTCTTCAGAACCTCGTAACCGCTCACGTCGGGCAAGTTCAGATCGAGCAGAATTATGTCGTAGTCGTACAGTTTTCCGAGATCTGCGCCTTCTTCGCCAAGATCCGTTGTGTAGACGTTGAAGCCCTCCGAGTGGAGCATCAACTCAATGCTCTGCGCGGTAGCGCTGTCGTCTTCGATGAGAAGGACTCTCATGCCATTCCTCTCTTCGTGAACCCGAGAATTCTCAGGCCCGCTGCCCCGTTCTGAAGAGCACGCAACCGTACCTTGCCAAATTTCTCGATAGAGATTTACACGCGAGAGGTTAACAAAGCCTAATCGCACCGATCTACTTTGGCATCACGTACTACTTGACTGAACAACTACACGTTACTTGCCGTCGCCGATCTGCTCTCTGAGACGATCACATACGACGACGGCTTCGGACACCAGGTTGGTGGCGCCCGTTGTTCGCACTACGGTTTTTGTCAGTCCCCCAAAGACGACATCGGCCCGCTGCCGCTTACGTCCGACCTCCCCCGAATCCCTCAAATCGGAGGTGGCAAGAGCGCGGCCCGGCGACGAATCAACGATTAACAGAATTCGCTCGCTTGCCCTAGATCTGGACGGCCCGTTTATGGCCCTGCGCGCGCTCGGAAAATTGTCAGTCGTCTGTAGTGACTTTACCGCAACTTAAGTGGTGGTCTGTACGTTAATACCCCGAACCCTCGGCGACGCTCGGCAACAGGCGGAGCGTGGCGAGAAAGGGGATCCGGCGAGAGCCGTGGCGTCACATGGCACGAAACTTGATTGTTCATGTCATGGCAGGTTGTTCGAACATGTCAGGGGTATCGAACATGAAATCGAAGGAGACGAGCTTTCGCGTCAAGCGCTTCGAAGTCGAGGAGAAGCGCCGGAAGGTTGCAGATCTGGAGCACATGATCCGCGAGTTCGAGCACATGGCCGTCGAGCTCGACCGCCAGGTTCAGTCCGAGGAGGATCGGACCGGCATCAAGGACCGGACACACTTCGCGTATTCCACTCTAGCCAAGGCTGCCGCGCAGCGCCGAGACAACCTCCGCGCTTCGATCGTCAACTTGCAGGTCAAGCTCGAAACCGCAGTTCGCGAGCGCGACGACGCGTGTGCGGATCTCGACAAGGCAGCGCCGGATGCGCAGCGCGACATGGATCGCCTATCGCGGCGGCCCGACCACGGATCCAATCTGATCGTTCGTTGAGACTTAGGGCTCAGCGGTCAAGCTCGCGAAGCGGTTGAAAACGCCCCTCGCGGGCTTGCTACCGCGTGTAGGTCATGAAACATCTCGCGCATTGGTAGTCGATCCGGAATTGCCGGAGCGCACCTGGATGGCGAGAGATGGACTGGCGGCTCAACGGATCCCCCGCATCTGTCGTGATCGCCGCCATGGCTGCGGCGTGCGCCGGCGGCGCCGAGCTGCCGTCCCTGCCGGAGCTGCCTGGCAGCAACGACCCGACGAGGGCCCAAGGCAGGGTCTCGGACGTCTACACACTCATCGCCCGTGGTGCGAGGATGTGCTGGTTCGGTGCCGACGGCGCGCTGAAGGAAACCCACATCTTCCATGCCGCGCTCGACCCGCCCTCGCGGGGCGAGATGGCTGAGATCGTTATTCAAGAGATCGATCGTACCCAGGTCTCGCCCTGGGGGCGGCGCACGTTTCGCATCCGGCTCACACCCGCCGACGGAGCAACGGCCATTGCCGTCGAGAACATCGCCATGCCCGACGATCTCGCCGCCAGCATGCGCGCGGACGTCTTCAAGTGGACGGAGGGTGTGATGGCCTGCAGCACGAGGCGGCAGCCCGCGGCCACGGCGGCGAGCGCGCCACCCGATCAGGAAAGCCGGATGCCAACGCCACCGTCCACCCGTCCATCGCCGGCGCTGTGAGCCATGGCCTTCAGGGCGGACGGCGGCAACACCAGGAGCGATTTCAGCCCCGGTAATCCTGCACCCGGGTTGCCCTGAGGCCGGGCAGACCGTGCTTGTCGATGGATCGTTGCCAGCTCAGGAATTCGTCGACCGTCAGCGTATATCGGTCGCAGGCTTCCTCGATGCTGAGAAGCCCGCCGCGGACCGCGGCGCCGACTTCGGCTTTTCGGCGGATCACCCAGCGCTTGGTGTCACGTGGCGGCAGATCCGCAACCGTCAGCGGGCTCCCGTCGGGCCCAATGACATAGCGCACACGCGATCTGTATTGTTGCTCGGCCATGATACTCTACGCAAACTCACTTACCAGGCCAGTATGTTGGACAGATGGTCTTAATTTGGTTCTAAGTGGTTAGGTAAACATACCATCCACGATTGTGCCATGCACGTCAGCGCCAGCGTTAACCTTTATGTCTGCCCGCCTCCCAAGGTGTCACCCGCAGAACAACCCGGCCACGAGTTGCATGGCGCATACCATCGAGGTGGCTTGCCTCGGCGGGGCATTGGCGCCATATGTGGGCCACATGGGCTGCCGGTACATCACCGCGATACGCCAGCCGGCCAGATTGCTCCTGCTGTGCCAAGCGGACAGTAGATGTGGATTGGGGAACGTTCCTGGACCAGCGATGACACCGGGTGAGGCGACAGCAGGATCGGACGCGGGCCCGCGGGCGGCACAAGGGAAGCCGCGGCGGGTCGTCGTTGCCATGTCCGGAGGCGTTGACTCGTCGGTCGTGGCGGCGCTGCTCAAGCGCGACGGGCACGATGTCATCGGCATCACACTGCAGCTCTATGATCACGGTGAGGCGACGGCACGCAAGGGCAGCTGCTGCGCCGGCCAGGACATTCACGACGCCCGGCGGGTCGCCGAGACCCTGGGCATCCCTCATTACGTTCTGGATTATGAGAACCGGTTCAAGCGGTCGGTGATCTCCTCGTTCGCCGACAGCTACCTCGCCGGCGAGACGCCCATACCCTGCGTCACCTGCAATCAGCAGATCAAGTTCCGCGAGCTCCTCGACACCGCGACCGAGCTCGGGGCGGATTTCCTGGCCACCGGCCATTATATCCAGCGCCGCGACGGCCCGGAGGGACCTGAGCTGTGGCGGGCCGCCGATGCCGATCGCGACCAGAGCTACTTCCTGTTCGCAACGACACGCGAGCAGCTAGCCCGCCTTTGGTTTCCGCTCGGCGACCTGCGCAAGTCCGAGGTCCGCGATCTCGCGCGCACATTCTCACTGCCAGTCGCGGCAAAGCCGGACAGTCAGGACATCTGCTTCGTCCCGGCCGGCCGTTATGCGGACGTCATCGCGCGCCTGCGCCCCGGCGCGGCGGAGCCCGGTGACATCGTCCATGTCGACGGCCGTGTGCTCGGCCGCCACGACGGGGTGATCAACTATACCGTCGGCCAGCGGCGCGGCCTCAAGCTGGCCGAAGGCAGTCCGCTCTATGTCGTGCGCCTCGATGCCGATCGGCGGCGCGTCGTGGTCGGGCCGCGGGATTGCCTTCGCACCAAGGTGCTGGAGCTGAGGGACGTCAACTGGCTGGGCACACCGGCCGAGGCGCAGGCGGCCGCCCATGGGCTGCCGATCCTTGCCCGGATCCGGTCGACGCATGCCCCGGTCAACGCAATCCTCTTCCTCGACGAGCCCGGCCCGTCCGCCAGGGTCCTGCTCCCTGAAGGGGAGCACGGCGTGTCCCCCGGACAGGCCTGCGTCTTCTACGAGGGGCAGGAGGCCGAGGCCCGGATTCTCGGCGGGGGATGGATCGCGCGCACCCAAGCGGCGACCGGCGAGGATGCATCACGGCAGGGAAGCAGCACCGTTCCGGCGGGCTTGGCGACCCGATAAGCAGCAGGCGATTTCTGACAAGATGGTGGAGAGCACAGGTGGCTAGCGGTCGAGTACGAACGGAGAAGCAGAGCCGTGGCCTGCTCGGTGGGGGTCTTGCGGCCGAACCTGTGGCCCTGGACGAATCATCGGTCATCAATGCCTATCGCCGCTGGGCGCCTTTCTATGACCGCACGTTCGGGAAGATCGCGTCCGAGGGACGCAAGCACGCCGTCGAGCTCATCAACACCCGGTCGGGACGGGTGCTCGAGGTCGGGGTCGGGACGGGGCTCTCGCTGCCGGACTACGGCAAGCATCTCGAAATCGTCGGCATCGATCTGTCGCCCGAGATGCTCGAGAAGGCCCGCCAGCGCGTGTCGTCCGAAGGGCTCGATAATGTCACGGGCATCTACGAGATGGATGCCGGCCACCTGACCTTTGCCGACAATTCGTTCGACACTGTCGTCGCGATGTATGTGATGACCGTCGTGCCGGACCCCGAACGGGTCATGCGGGAGCTGTCGCGCGTCTGCAAGCCGGGCGGCGAGGTGATCCTGGTCAACCATTTCAGCCAGGAGGACGGTGTCCGTGGCTGGGTCGAGCGTCGCATGGCGCCGTTCGCCGATCAGCTCGGCTGGCACCCGGTGTTCGATGTCGACCGCGTCCTCGTCTGCGATGACCTCAAGGTCATCGAGCGGCGTGCGTTGCGGCCGATGGGCATCTTCACCATGCTTCGGATGGGCAAGCGGCTGCCGGCCTGAGGCACCGCACCCAATTTCCTTGGGCCCTGCCCGACAAAACGGACGTGGGCTCGCTTGACATGCCGGGGGGCGCTCTTTATATCGCGACGCTGATTGGCGGGATAGCTCAGGTGGTTAGAGCGAAGGTCTCATAATCCTTAGGTCGGCGGTTCGAGTCCGCCTCCCGCTACCAGTATGCCAGCACCCGTTGAGTGCTGCCGCCCCCCCCTCTCGCTACGCGACAGCGCTTTCCTCTGTGGGTTTGACCGCTAGGCAGCCGACGCCTGCGCATCCCGTTCTCATAGCATCTTCGATTCATTTCTAATTGCCTGATGTCGCCGCTGACGTGTTCAGCCAGCGCAGATTTCGCGGCCAGACGAACGCATCGACATCAGCTTCCGCCGGCTCGCGAATTAGTTGAGCGCCGAACGACACTCTCAAGACGTGGCGTTTTCGATGCAGACGCGATCGTAGTCGATCTGCTTCGAAGCGGCTCTCCTCACCAGGCGCCGACTGCGTCTGAAACGTCTCGGACCCACCACTCATAATCAGCACACAGCGCGAGCGCGAACTCTGCGCCGGCAGAGGCTGGCACGCGAAATCGACAGCAAGCGCTGGCGGCACTGCCGCGTCGCTTCCCCGACTTCCTGGATGCGCGTCGGCGGCTTCGTTGTTCAATTTCTAAAAATGATCATTGATGATTGATCACAGTTGATCTAGGGAATCCGGAAATCAGCCGCGCCGTCCGACAGAGCGGGCAAGCGCGTGGCGTCAGAGACCGGAGGAAGCCGTCTTCCATGAATTTCGAGCTGTCCGACGACCAGCGCATGGCGGTTGAGAACTGGCGCCGATTCCTAGAGCGCGAGATCAAGCCGACCACCGATAAGCACCGTGATGCACCGTTCCCGAAAGCCGTGCTGAAGGACCTGCTGCGCGGGACCTGCCAATACGGCGTCGGCAATGGGTGGGTGCCGGAGGAAGGCGGCGGCCTCGGCCTCGATTTCGTGACCAGTGGACTGCTGTACGAGGAGCTGGCCAGGGTCTCGGCCGACCTGGCGGGCGCGGCCTTCGTGAATGAAGGTGCTGCCGTGAAGGTGTTCCACGCCGGCTCGCCTGCCATTAAGGAGCGTTATCTCGAGGCAACGCTCGCGGGCGATCTGATCGGCTGCTCCGCCATCAGCGAGCCCAATGTCGGCTCGCATGTCCGCGGCATGCAAACCAAGGCTGTGCGCGACGGCGACACGTACCGCATCACCGGCGAGAAACTGTGGATCTCGAACAGCGCCGTCGCGGACTACGTGGTGCTCGTCGCCCTCACAGGCGAGCAGGAATTCACGATGTTCCTGGTCGACCGCGAGGAGCACGGCTTCGAGACTCGCGAGGTGGAGAAGCTGGGTCTCAACGGTTGGTCCCTTGGACAGATCATCCTGAACGACGTGGTCGTCCCAGCCGGGAACATCATGGGCAAATTGGGTGGCGGCCTCCGCGAGACCATGAAGGGCTTCGAGCGCTCGCGCTGCTTCATCTCGCTGGTGGCACTCGGTCTCGGTCGGGCCAGTCTGGAAGCCGCCATCGACTATGCCCGTCAACGCGTCCAGTTCGGCAAGCCGATCGGTGCCCACCAGCTCGTGCAGCAACTCATTGCGGAGATGGCAACGGAACTCGAGGCGTCGCGTCTCATGGTGTACCGCGCCTTGTCACTCCTCGACCTCGGCACCGGCTCGAATGTCGAGGCGGCGATGGCCAAGGCTTTCACCACCGAGGCGGTGCAGCGAATCACCTCCAAAGCAATCCAGGTGCACGGCGCCTTCGGTGTGACGACGGAGTTTCCGGTCGAGCGCCACTTTCGCTCAGCGCGCATGCTGACCATCCCGGACGGCACCACGCAGATCAACAATCTCATCATCGGCCGCAAGCTGCTCGGCCTAGACGCTTTCGCCTGAGGATCGCGATGTCAGAAATCAATGCCGCTCTGGCTTCTGCCGCCGGACGCTCCGTAGAACTTGTTCAGGCCGGACCGCGCACGGGTGCTCGGCTGCTGGTTGACGCCCTGCAGGCCAATGGAGTTGATCGCGCGTTCTGCGTGCCCGGTGAAAGCTATCTCGCCGTCCTCGATGCGCTCTATGACGCGCCGGAGATCGGCCTCGTGGTGTGCCGCCAGGAAGGTGGCGCTGCGATGATGGCGGAGGCCTATGGCAAGCTCACCGGTCGGCCGGGCATCTGTTTCGTCACGCGCGGTCCGGGCGCGACCAACGCCAGCGCCGGGTTGCATGTCGCCTATCAGGATTCGACGCCGATGATCCTCTTCGTCGGTCAGGTCGGCCGCGACATGCGTGACCGCGAGGCATTCCAGGAGCTGGATTACCGCCGCGTCTTCGGCCAGATGGCGAAGGACGTGCTCGAAGTGGATTCGGCCGCTCGCATGCCGGAGATCGTCAGCCGCGCGTTTCACACGGCAACCGCCGGCCGGCCCGGTCCAGTCGTCATTTCACTCCCCGAGGACATGCTGCGCGACAGCGTCGAGGCTGTTCCTGCACGGCCGTGCCGGCCGGTGGAGACCGATGTCGGACAGCCGGAGCTGTCGCGCTTGGCCGAGTTGCTGACGACAGCGGAGCGGCCCCTCATCATCGTCGGAGGAGGCGGCTGGAGCGCGGCTGCGGCGGCTGATCTGGAAGCCTTCGCGATGGCGCACAAAGTGCCGGTCGGCGCCTCTTTCCGCTGTCAGGATTATTTCGACAACACCCACCCACTCTACGCCGGCCATGTCGGGGTGGGCATCGATGCCAATCTGGCACGCCGGGTGCGCGAGGCCGACCTTCTCATCGTGATCGGGGCGCGCCTCGGCGAGATGACTACCAGCGGCTACACGCTGTTGCAGGTGCCGGCGCCGCGCCAGGTGCTCGTGCATGTTCATGCCGATGCCGAGGAGCTGGGACGGGTCTACCGGCCCGATCTCGGCATCAACGCCTCTCTCGGCCGGTTCGCGCGGGCGCTACGCGGCCTGGCCGTTCCGGCGACTTGCCGGTGGGAAGAATGGGCGGCGGCGGCGCGCCGGGATTTCGAAAATTTCAGCCGTCCGACCGAGGTGCCAGGCGCTGTCAACCTCGGGCGCATCGTGGCCTCCCTTCGCGAGGTGCTGCCGCCCGAGGCCATCGTGACGAACGGCGCCGGCAACTACGCCACCTGGGTTCATCGTTTTCACTTCTACCGCCACTTCCGCAGCCAACTCGCGCCGACCTCCGGCTCGATGGGCTACGGGCTGCCGGCGGCAGTGGCGGCACAGCTCGTTCATCGCGACCGGCCGGTGGTGTGCTTTGCTGGCGATGGTTGCTTCATGATGACCTGCCAGGAATTCACGACCGCTGTGCGTTACGGCCTCCCGATCGTGGTCGTGATCGCCAACAACGGCATGTACGGCACGATCCGCATGCATCAGGAGCGCGATTATCCCAGCCGCGTCTCTGGAACAGAGCTGGTCAATCCGGACTTCGCCCGCTTCGCCGAAGTCTGCGGCGGCCATGGCGAGCTGGTCGAGCGAACGGAGGACTTCGCTGCTGCCTTTGCACGCGCTCGCGCCTCCGGGAAGGCCTCCATCATCGAGCTTCGCATCGATCCCGAGGCACTGACCCCGAACGCGTCACTTTCGCAAATCCGAAGCGGCTTGGGCGGCAAGAAGCGCTGACGGGCACGCGGGATGTCGGTTGATTTCACAATCATCGGCGGTGGGATCGTCGGCATCTCCACCGCCATGCAGCTCGCAGAGCGTTTCCCTGGCGCATCGATCCTGCTCCTGGAGAAGGAGGCGAGCCTCGGGGCGCATCAGACCGGACATAACAGCGGCGTCATCCATGCCGGTGTCTATTACCAGCCGGGGAGTTTAAAGGCGCGCTTCTGCCGCGAGGGGCTAGCCGCGACGATGGAATTCTGCCGCCAGCACGGGCTGCCCTATGACGCGTGCGGTAAGCTGATCGTTGCCACCGATGATGCGGAGCTCGACCGCATGGTGGCGCTGCATCGGCGCGCAAAGCAGAACGACCTCGTAATCGAACGGCTGGACGCAGCCGAACTGCGCCGCCGCGAGCCGCGCATTGTGGGCAAGGGCGCACTGTTCGTTGCCGATACCGGCATCGTCGATTACGGCGCCGTCGCGCTTACCATGGCCGGCGTCTTCCAGGCGGCAGGTGGGGTGGTCGCGCTTTCCACGATGGTGCGAGACATCAGTGAGGAGGCAGACTTTGTTCTGCTCAAGACCGACACCGGCACAATCCGCACCCGATACCTGATCGCCTGCGCCGGGCTGATGGCGGACCGGCTGGCTCAGATGTGCGGCATCGGCGCGGATTTCCGCATCGTGCCTTTCCGGGGGGAGTATTACCGGTTGCCAGCGGACAAGAATAACATCGTCCGCCACTTGATCTACCCGGTGCCCGACCCGTCTCTGCCCTTCCTGGGCGTGCATCTGACGCGAATGATCGGCGGCTATGTCACCGTTGGTCCCAACGCAGTCCTCGCGACCAAACGCGAAGGCTATCGTAAGGGCGAGGTCGATTTCAGCGACATGGCCGAGTTGCTGCGGTATCGCGGCTTCTGGAATGTTTTGCGCCGCAACTTGCGCTCCGGCCTTGCCGAAATGCGCAATTCGCTGATGAAACGGCATTACCTTGCGCTGTGCCGGAAATACTGTCCTGAACTGACCGAGGCGGATCTGCTGCCGCATCCGGCCGGCGTTCGTGCTCAAGCGGTGTTGCCGGACGGCACCCTGGTTCATGACTTCCTGATCAAGGGAACGGCGCGGACGATCCACGTCTGCAATGCCCCGTCGCCGGCAGCGACCTCGGCCATCCCAATCGGTCGATACGTTGTCGAAGCGGCGACACAGAGGTTCGGCCTGCCTGTCAGGTCCGACGATGCGCGCCTCCTGCACCCCGCGGGAGGGCACGCCTGAGGCCTGAGAATCCACATTTGCTTTTTTCGAGACCGCCCAATTCACCGGTCGGTCGTCAACTGGGGAGGATACATTGAACTTCAGCTCTTTCGCGAAACGATCCACACTGCTGGCGGCCACCGCCATCAGCTTCATGGCATTCAACATCGGCGAGGTCGCTGCCGATATGCCGAAGCCGAAGCGGCAGTTCATGTCGATGGGCACATCGAGCGTCGGTGGCACCTGGTTCTCGCTCGGCGGCGCCATGGCCAATCTGATCAGCAAGCAATATCCGGAACTGAACGTCACCGCCGAAATCACGGGTGGAACGGTCGACAATCTGAAGCTGATGGGCAACGGAAAGCTGGAGCTTGCCTTCGCCACCAGCGCGGAAGCCTATCTTGCGGTCAACGGCAAGGCGCCGTTCAAGGAGAAGATGAACGAGTTCTCCGGCATCGTCAGCGGCCATGGCATTTTCTGGCATCTCTACACGCTGAAGAGCACGGGCATCAAATCGATCCGCGATTTGAAGGGTAAGCGCGTCTCCCTCGGCGCTGCCGGCTCTATCGGAAATTCCATCGGCGAAACCGTGCTGAAGGCGCATGGGCTCGAGATGGGCAAGGACTGGCGTCCGGAATATCTGGGTCATGGCGATGGGCCTGGCGCGCTGCGCGATGGCACCATCGACGCCGCCCTCGTGATCAGCTCTTTCCCGACATCGGCTGTCATCGACCTGACCAGCTCGGAGGGCGAGAATGTCGTCTTCCTCAATCCGGAGCCGGAGGTGCTCGACGCACTGCTGAAAGAGCGGCCCTACTGGGCCAAGACGCCGATTCCCGGCGGCATCTATAAGGGCCACCCGAACGACATCCCCAACTCATTCGGGGTCTCGACGATCCTGCTGGCGAGCAAGAAGCTGAGCAATGAGGCTGTCTACGCCATCACCAAAGCGATCCTGGAGAACAACGAAGCGCTCTCCAAGATGCATGCGCTCGGCAAAGACTGGACCAAGGAGAATGCGACGCGCGGCATCAAAGGCGTGATCGAATTCCACCCAGGTGCCGAAGCCTACCTCAAGGAACAGGGACTGTTCTGAGATGGTGCAATCTTCTTTGCCCGCAGCCCTTTCGGCGCTGCGGGCGAAGGGGGCTTTGCCAGCGGTGCTGGTAGGTCTCCTTGCGGCTTCGTTCTCGCTGTTCCATTTGGTCACGAGCTATCGCGGCACCCTGCCGACGCTGCAGCAGGTCTATGTGCACCTGGCCTTCGCATTGGTGCTGATCTTCCTGACCTACCCCACCTTTGACAAGCAATCGCGATTCTCCCGCGCTCGCTGGCTGATCGATGGACCGCTTGCCCTGGCTTCCGCGGTTGTCGGTGGCTATGTCGTCGTCAATTTCATGGAGATCGCCCAGCGCGGTGCCGGCGACCCGAGCGAGATGACGGTCCTGCTGGGCATCCTGGCGACCCTGCTGGTGCTCGAGGCAACCCGCCGCGTCATCGGCTGGGCACTGCCACTGCTGGCCATCGCTTTCATCATCTACGCTTTCGTCGGGCCCCACATGCCCGGCATGCTGGCGCATCGCGGGTTCGATATCGAGCGGCTGGCGGCAACCTTCTACGTCTCCGCTTCAGGTATCGCCGGAACGCCCTTGCAGGTCTCGGCGACCTATGTCGCCATCTTTGTCATTTTCGCCGCGTTCCTCGATGTCTCCGGGGCAGGTAAGTTTTTCATCGACTGGAGCTATGCGGCTCTCGCCTGGGTCCGCGGCGGACCGGCCAAGGTGGCAATTCTCGCCAGCTCCCTGATGGGTACCGTGAACGGGAGCGCCGTTGCCAACACCGTCGCAACCGGCACCTTCACCATCCCGGTCATGAAGCGCGCCGGGCTGCATCCCAACTTCGCCGGTGCTGTCGAGGCTGCGGCTTCATCAGGCGGCCAGATCGTGCCGCCAGTGATGGGCGCTGCCGCATTCATCATGGTCGAGATCCTGGGCCGCCCCTACTCCGAGATCATGGTCGCGGCCGCACTGCCGGCGTTGCTGTACTACGTGGCGCTGTTCGTGATGGTGGATTTCGAGGTCGCGCGTCAGGGCATCCGTGGCCTGCCGCGACACGAGCTGCCGGACGCCTGGGCGATCTTTCGTAGCGGCTGGCACCTGACGGCGCCTCTCCTGGTGCTGATCTACCTGCTGGTCGTCGTCGGCTATACGCCCTTCAAGGCTGCCTTCTACTCTGCGCTGGCGGTCGTTGTGGCGAGCTGGCTGTCGAAAAACACGCGTATGGGCCCAGCTAAGCTCTGGGAGGCGCTGCGGCGTGGCGGCACCGGCATGCTGGAGGTGGCGGCAGCCTGCGCCTGCGCGGGCATCACCATCGGTGTGTTGATGTTGACCGGCCTTGCGCTCCGCCTGTCGGGCATTCTGATCGACTTCTCCGGTGGCAGCCTTTTCGTGCTGCTGGTGCTGACGATGTTGATCTCCATCATCCTCGGCATGGGCTTGCCGACCTCGGCGGTCTACATCGTGCTGGCGACGCTGGTTGTTCCGGCGATGACGACGCTCGGCGTCGATCCGCTGGCTGCCCACCTGTTCGTGTTCTATTTCGGCGTGATGGCGAACGTCACCCCGCCCGTGGCGATTGCCGCCTACGCGGGAGCGGCGATTGCCGGCGGTGATGCCACCAAGACGGGCTTCATCGCCTTCCGTCTGGCGCTGTCTGGCTTCCTGCTGCCGTTCATCTGGGCCTATAACCCGGCTCTCCTTTTCCAGGGTGATTGGCAGGAAGTGGCAATGGCCGCGGTCTCCGCGATCATTGGTGTCGTCGCGCTGGCTGCAGCGATTCAGGGCTATCTGCTCCGGACCCACGCAACCTGGTACCAGCGGCTGCTGCTCGGTGCTGGCGCGCTGGCGCTGATAAAGCCGGGACTTGTCAGTGATTTGATCGGCTTGGGGCTGATCGCGCTCGCAGTTCTTGCGCGCTTCTTGCTCGGCGCACCGGCAGTTGTGGATCGCAAGCTCGAGGGTGCATCGTGAACCTCGACAGCTTGAGCGTCGCCGCTGTCGACATCCTGGTCCTGGGTGGCGGCATGGCCGGATACCGGGCAGCAGTTGCTGCCCGGGAGGCCGGAGCCGAGGTCGGTCACGCGTATCTTGCGCGTGGCGCCTCACCCTATGTCATCGGCGCGAACGTGCCCCTCGGAGCGGTCGATCCGCGCGACAGCGCTGAGCAATACATCAACGACATGCTGGAGGGCGGGTATCGCCTCAGCGACAGGCGGCTACTGAAAGCGCTGGCGGAGAACGCCGTCGCCTCATTCAATGACTTGGTCCGTATCGGCGTGCCGTTCGCGAAGGGCGAGGCCGGCTATCTGCAGCGCCATCTCTCGGGCAATGCGTTCCCGCGTTCGGTCTATGTACCGCAGGGCGTCGGGAAGGTGGTGCTGGAGCATCTGGCTCGTCGTGCTGATGAGATCGGCGTCAGGGCCTGGTCGGGATTTCGGGTCGTCGCTCTGCTGCGGCGCGAAGGAGCCGTTGTCGGTGCGATGATGGCCGACCGCCGGTCCGGCCAGATGCTCGCGGTCCATGCAGGCTCGGTGGTGCTGGCAATGGGCGGCATCGGCCAGATCTATGAGGACAGTACCTACCCGACCGACGTCGCCGCCGATGCCTATGCCCTGGCACTGGAGGCCGGCGCAACACTGATCGACATGGAGTTCGTGCAGTTTGAGCCGGTGGTGACAGTCG
>JAEZHL010000008.1 GCA_023416575.1 Pseudomonadota bacterium | reverse complement strand
TCGCTGGGGTGGGACAAGACCGTGCGATACCGGTCGGCATGACGGGGCAGGCCGGGATGCTCGGTGCGACGCTTCTTTGCGCGTACATCGCTCATCTCGTGGTCCTCTGTCGTTGGTTTGCGGGCAGCAGTTCCAGCCACGTCCTCCCCATCGACGACAATGGGCGGAGCGCATCTCAGCGGCGCGGGACCGCATCGCCGTTGGCGCTTCGCGTCGGGCTCGTGCCGATCCTGGCTGGCATCCTGTTCGTCCTGGAGGTTCACGCGTTCGCATCCGCCCGCTCCTGGCTACCGGGTATCGATAGCCGGGATGACTGGCTCCCCGCGTGCACGCTTGCGCTCACTCCGGTGGGGGAGGGGAGGGGGCCGGCAGTGGTCATGCTTGCCGCCTGCGCTGGTCTCTTCCTCGCGATGCGCTCCCGCGCCGGCCGATCCGTCTTATACCCTCTGGCCAGTTTGATGCTGGCGATGCTGGCCTTCGGAGCCGCCATCGACCTCGTCGCCGGGAACGGCGCAGCAAGGCAGGACATCGTGTTCCGGCTGGTAGCGGGACTTCAGCTCACCGCCGCAGTGGGATTTGCGCTCGGCCTGATGATCCTGCCGGTGCGCAAAGCGGGTGCAGTGATCACGGGCGTGCTGGGGCAGGCGGCTGGTGCCAGCGTCAGGATCCTCGGTGGTCTCCTGATGCTGGCCCTGTGGCCGAGCCTTCCAGCGGCAACCGCCGTTGCGCTCCTTATCGTCACGCTCTTGGTCCCGGGCGTGGCGAGCGCGCTGACGGCTGCCGCGGTCATCAGCGGCGGTTGGCGGCCGGCGCGAGGGCGGCAAGCTGGAGGAGCCTAGCCGCCGAGCGCGCCCTGGGTGTTGACGTAGAGCGCGTACACGGACTGGCTGGCGGCCATGAAAAGGCGATTGCGCTTGCGGCCACCGAAGCACAGGTTGGCGCAGCGCTCCGGCAGCGCGATGCGGCCGATGGGCGTGCCGTCCGGCGCAAATACCATCACGCCATCGAGCTCCGGTGAGCCCATACCCCACCCGCACCACAGGTTGCCGTCGATATCGCAGCGCATACCATCGGGGGTGCCGGGGCCAGCATCGATGAGAACGCGCTTGTTCGTGAGCTTACGGCCGCCGTCGCCGACGTCGTAGGCCAGGATCTTGCGGTTCGGCACGCCCCGGCTTTCGACGATGTAGAGGATCGACTCGTCGGGCGAGAAGCAGAGCCCGTTCGGACCCAATACGCCCTCGGCGACGATGGTGGCGTGGCCGGTTTCCGGATCGAGTCGATAGACATTGGCCTCGAGCTCGGGCGCCGCCTTGTTGCCCTCGTAGTTGCCGAGCAGGCCGAACGGCGGATCGGTGAACCAGACCGAGCCGTCGGACTTCACGACGACATCGTTCGGCGAGCTCAATCGCTTGCCGTCGAAGCTGTCGATCAGCACCGTGATGCTGCCGTCATGCTCGGTGCGCGTCACGCGCCGGCCGCCATGCTCGCAGGTGACGAGCCGGCCCTGCCGGTCCCGTGTATTGCCGTTGGCGAAGTCCGAGGGCCGGCGAAACACGCTGACCGCCCCCGTTTCCTCCTCCCACTTCATGATGCGGTTGTTCGGAATATCGCTCCACAGCAGGAAGCGGCCGTCGCCGAACCAGACGGGGCCTTCCGCCCAACGGCAGCCGGTGGCGATGCGCTCGATGGCGGACAGCTTCAGCCAGTATGCCTCGAACCGCGGATCGAGCGCCACGATGGCAGGATCAGGATAGCGCGTCGCGGGCTGCCAGCCATCGGCGAAGGAAGGCACGGAGGGGATCTGGGTCGACATGGCGGTGGGCTCCTCGTTATCAGCCATAAGAATGACGACCGGGGTGGGCTTGTCCACCATCAAGTGCCCGGCTGGTGCCTCCTCCCGAACGGCTTGCGTGCCAATGGGCGGCACGCATAGAGTTCCGATCTCGTCAGCCGTCGGTTATATCGTGGCCTCACCGGCGCGGGCGGCGCGGGGCTGCATCATACCCTCGGATGCGTGCGCAACGTACTCCGGGTCCGGCAAGCCGACCGCCTGGAGTTGAGTGCATGGGATCGCGCACTGTCTACGCCGGAGCTGTGATGATCCTGCTCGCGCTGATCGTCCTGGTCCGGATCGCCGATCCGACCCCGATCGTGCGGCTGCGGCTGCTCGGCTTCGACACCTTCCAGCTCCTCGCGCCGCGGACTTACGATCCGGACCTGCCCGTCCGCATCGTCGATATCGACGATGCCTCGCTCGAGCGGATTGGCCAATGGCCCTGGCCGCGTAGCGTGCTCGCCGATCTGACGCGCAAGCTCGCCGCCAGCGGCGCCGCCGTCATCGGCTACGACATCGTCATGGCCGAGCCCGATCGGCCGATCGGGGAAGCCATCCGGCGCCTGCCGCGCAATGAAGCCGTCGCGCAAGTGCTGGCCATGGTCGATCAGCTGCCTTCGGGCGACGATGCGCTGGCGACCGCGATCGGCGAGGCCCAGGTGGTGCTCGGTTTCATCGGGGCCGACCGGCGTGATGCCGTGCCGGCGCAACGTGCCAGCTTCGCCTTCGCCGGAGACGACCCGAGCCAGTTCGTACCGGGTTTTTCCGGCGCGATTTCGAGCCTGCCGGTGCTGCAGGAGAAGGCGCAGGGTTCGGGCTCGCTGAATTGGATTCCGGAGCACGATCAGATCATCCGCCGCCTGCCGCTTCTGGTGCGCATCGGGGATGCGATTTACCCCTCGCTCGCGGCCGAGGCCGTCCGGGTCGCGCAAGGAGCGAGTACGTTCATCGTCAAATCCTCCGGCGCCAGCGGCGAGGAGTCCTTCGGCAGCCAGACCGGCGTCGTTGCGGTGCGGGCTGGCGCGATCGAGATTCCGACCGATGGCAACGGCGAGCTCTGGATCCGCTTTTCGCCGACCGATAAGCGCCGCTTCATCTCGGCCAAGGACGTGCTCGAGGGCAAGGTCGACCGGTCCGAGATCGAGGGGCGCATCATCCTCATCGGCACCAGTGCGGCCGGCCTGTTCGACCTCAGGACGACGCCGCTCGATCCGGCGGTGCCGGGCGTCGAGGTGCACGCACAGGGCATCGAGCAGATCGTGATCGGCAGTCACCTGCGCCGGCCCGACTTCGCGACAGGTATGGAGGTGTTCGCGCTGATCGTGTTCGGGGCCCTGGTTGCGGCTGCCGTGTATGCAACCGGCGCGCTGTTCAGCGCACTGGTCGGCATTGGCGGTGTCGCCTTGGCGGTCGGTAGCTCCTGGGTGGCCTTCAGCGGCTTCGGCTGGCTCATCGACCCGGTCTTCCCGGCGTTGTCGGTCACGTTCATCTACATCGCGACGACGGTCTATCTCTACCTGCGGACGGAAGGAGAGCGGCGCCGTGTGCGCCACGCCTTCAGTCACTACATGGCGCCGGCAATGGTCGCGGAGCTCGCTGCCGATCCGTCAAAGCTGAAGCTGGGCGGGGAGATGCGCGAGGTGACGCTCCTGTTCTGCGACGTGCGTGGCTTCACCTCGATTTCGGAAAGGCTCGATGCGGAGCAGGTGACGCGCTTCCTCAATCGCCTGCTGACGCCGCTCAGTGTGCGTATCATGGAAACCCGCGGCACTATCGACAAATACATCGGCGATGCCATCATGGCGTTCTGGAATGCTCCGCTTGATGATTCCGATCACGCGCTCAACGCCTGTCGGGCCGCGCTGGGTATGCTCGCCGATGTCGAGCGGCTCAATGAGGAATGGGCGGCGGAGGCGGCCGCCGAGAACCGGGTGCACATGCCGGTCCGCATCGGTATCGGGATCAACACGGCGCGATGCTGCGTCGGCAATCTCGGCTCCGAGCACCGCTTCGACTATTCGGTGATTGGCGATGGTGTGAACGTCGCGGCGCGTCTCGAAAGCGCGAGCAAGACCTACGGCGTTGCGATCGTGGTCGGCCCTGCGACGGCGGCGGCCGTGTCACAACTCGCCCTCATCGAGCTCGACTTCGTCACGGTCGTGGGACGCTCCGAGCCTGTGCACGTCTTCGGCGTCATCGGTGATGAGGGCTTCAAGGCAGATCCGGCAGGACGCGAGCTGCAGGTGCGGCACGCGGCGATGCTGGCCGCCTTCCGTTCGCGGCAATTCGTGGAGGCGTCGGCACTTCTGGTCGAAGCGCGGGCGGCGGCGGGAGGCAAACTCGGCGTCCTCTACGATCTCTACGAGGCGCGCATCTCGCATTTCCGATCGAACCCACCGCCACCGGATTGGGATGGCCGATCGATGGCAGAGCACAAGTGAAGAGGCTGTCAGCTCTTCATAAGCCTGCGGTCACGTCAACATGCCCCGTTGGCTGGGATTGCTATTGAAACTCTTCTAAGAATAGTTCCAAAAAACCATTGAAAACTGAGGGGTTACGAGAGTTAGTTTTCGGAATTTTCGCGAGCGGGCATCTTGACAGCCACCGGCTGTTCGGTTGTTTTCATCCGGCCGGATTCCTCGGCACTTGGATCCGATACGGGGCCTTGAACCCCGCACATTGGAGATATCAATGACCCGCATGATTAAGGGCCACCGTGCCCTGCGCGCGCTAGCACCTCTTGCACTCCTCGCTGCTTCCTCGATCGCCGCGCACGCGAGCGGCGAGGTGAACATTTATTCCTATCGCGAACCGCAGCTGATCGATCCGCTCGTCAAGGCTTTCACTGAAAAGACCGGCATCAAGGCGAACGTCGTCTATGCCCAGAGCGGTCTCAACGAACGCCTCGCAGCCGAAGGCCGGAACAGCCCGGCCGATCTTCTGTTCACCGTCGATATCGGGCGCCTCAGCGAGGCGAAGTCGATGGACGTCACGCAGCCGGTGAAGTCGGAGGCGCTGGAGAAGGCCATTCCGGAGTCCTACCGCGATCCCGCCGGGCATTGGTATGGCCTCACGATGCGCTCGCGCGTGATCTACGCATCGAAGGAGCGCGTTCCCCAGGACAGCATCACCTACGAGGAGCTGGCCGATCCGAAGTGGAAGGGCCGCATCTGTTCGCGCTCGGGCCAGCATGCCTACAACACGTCGCTGATCGCCTCGATGATCGCCCACAAGGGCGAGGCTGCGGCGGAGGCCTGGCTGAAGGGGCTCAAGGAGAACCTGGCGCACCGGCCGGCTGGTGGTGATCGTGAGCAGGCGCGGGACGTGTTCGCCGGCAAGTGCGACCTCGCGATCGGCAACACCTATTACGTGGCGCTGATGTTGAA
>JAEZHL010000449.1 GCA_023416575.1 Pseudomonadota bacterium | reverse complement strand
CGGTGCACCGGCCGAATTTCTTCAATGGTGTCGCGACCGTCTGCACCAAGCTTTTCACGCAGGTCGCCCCTGATCTCGCCGTGTTCGGCGAGAAGGACTATCAGCAGCTCTGCGTCATCCGGCACGTCGTGCGCGACCTCAACCTGCCACTCGAGATCGTCGGGCACCCGACCGTGCGAGAGGCGGACGGGCTCGCGATGAGCTCGCGCAATGCCTATATGAACGCTGAGGAGCGGGCGCTCGCGCCGCTGATCCATCAAGTGCTCGAGCGGACGGGCGCTGCCGTGGCCAGCGGCACGCCGATCGCAGTCGCGACGCGCGAGGGCCGCGACATCCTCGGCGAGGCGGGGTTCAAGTTGGATTACCTGGAAGTCCGGGCGGCGGAAACGCTGGCAGCCATCGAGGATCCGGCAAGACAGCCGCTGCGCGCGCTCGTAGCGGCCTGGCTGGGCAAGACCCGTCTCATCGACAACATCGCCGTCGGTTAAGACCCTGGATAAGGGCTTGTTCCGACTGCCGATTTACTCTGAACAGCGCTTGGCGCAATGGCCACACCTGGACCGGGGCCTGTGGCGCGACCCCGGCACGACTTGCCAAGCCGCCGGAGCGTGTGCGAGGTGACGGCCGGTATCCCGCGTGAGATTCGCCGGCGCATAAGAGCTTGGCGCCACGTGCCGGCCGTTCCTTCGTTCGACGAAGAGCAGGGTTGAACGCGCATGGCCGAATCGCAACGCGATCTGTTCGCAAGGCTTGAAAGAGAGATGAACGAGAAGACGTCGCGCGCCCGCAAGGTCATGGACGCATCGGACAACTATACGGCCGCGGACATCGAGGTTCTCGAAGGTCTCGAGCCGGTGCGCCGCCGCCCCGGCATGTACATCGGCGGCACGGACGAGAAGGCGCTGCATCACCTCTTCGCCGAGGTCATCGACAACTCCATGGATGAGGCCGTCGCCGGCCACGCGACCTGGATCGAGGTGCGGCTCGATGCGGACGGGTTCCTGACCGTCAGCGACAACGGCCGCGGCATCCCGGTCGATCCGCACCCGAAGTTCAAGGACAAGTCCGCCCTCGAGGTCATCATGACCACGCTGCACTCGGGCGGTAAATTCGACGGCAAGGCCTACAACACCTCGGGCGGCCTGCACGGCGTCGGCGTCTCGGTCGTGAACGCCCTCGCCGAGACGCTGGAGGTGGAGGTCGCGCGCGGCCAGCAGCTCTACCGGATGGTCTTCAGCCGCGGCACGCCGCAGGGCAAGCTGCAGAAGCTCGGCTCGATCATGAACCGCCGCGGCACCAAGGTGCGCTTCCGGCCGGACGAGACGATCTTCAAAGGGAACGCGACGTTCAAGCCGGCCCGCCTGATGCGGATGGCGCGCTCCAAGGCGTACCTGTTCGGCGGCGTCGAGATCCGCTGGTACTGCGATCCCTCGCTCATCAAGGACGACACGCCGGCCGAGGCCGTCTTCCACTTCCCTGGCGGTCTCAAGGACTACCTGCTTGCCACCATCAACGGCCGCACGCTCGTCACCAAGGACATCTTCAGCGGCTCGATCGAGAAGGAAGGCCGCCACGGTTCCGTCGAGTGGGCCATCGCGTGGATGGCGGACGAGGACGGTTTTTCCAGCTCCTACTGCAACACGGTCCCGACCCCCGAAGGCGGCACCCACGAGCAGGGTTTGCGCCAGGCTCTGACCAAGGGCCTCAGGGCCTATGGCGAGCTCGTCGGCAACCGGCGCGCGGCCCAGATCACCGCCGAGGACATCATGGGCACGGCAGGCTCGATGCTGTCCGTGTTCATCCGCGAGCCGGAGTTCCAGGGCCAGACCAAGGACAAGCTCGCCACGCAGGAAGCGGTGCGCATCGTCGAGACGACCGTCCGCGATGCCTTCGACCACTGGCTCGCCGATTCGCCGCAGCAGGCGGGCAAGCTCCTGGAGTGGGTCATCGAGCAGGCCGAGCAGCGCCTCAAGCGGCGCCGCGAGAAGGAGGTCAGCCGCCAGAGCGCAACCCGCAAGCTGCGCCTGCCCGGCAAGCTGGCCGATTGCACCATCCAGTCCGCGACCGGCACCGAGATCTTCATCGTCGAGGGGGACTCGGCCGGCGGCTCGGCCAAGAGCGCGCGGCAACGAGAAACCCAGGCGGTTCTGCCGCTGCGCGGCAAGATCCTCAACGTCGCCAACGCATCGTCGGCCAAGCTGGCGCAGAACCAGCTTCTGTCGGACCTCATCCAGGCGCTCGGTGTCGGCACCGGCTCCAAGTATCGGGACGACGACCTGCGCTATGAGCGCGTGATCGTCATGACCGACGCCGACGTCGACGGCGCGCACATCGCCTCGCTGCTCATCACCTTCTTCTACCAGGAGATGCCGGAGCTGATCGAGAACGCGCACCTCTTCCTGGCGGTGCCGCCGCTCTACAAGCTCACCCAGGGCACGCAGTCCGCCTACGCCCGCGACGACCGGCACAAGGACGAGCTACTGAAGACCGTCTTCAATGGCCGCGGCAAGGTGGAGATCAGCCGCTTCAAAGGTCTCGGCGAGATGAACGCGGCGCAGCTCAAGGAGACGACCATGGACCCGACACGGCGCACGCTGCTTAGGGTCGAGATCGGCGAGGGCGACCGGAGCTCCGTTGCCGACGCGGTCAACAGCCTGATGGGCTCGAAGCCCGAAGCCCGCTTCCGCTTCATCCAGGATCGCGCCGCGTTTGCCAAGGATCTGGATATCTAGCCCCAAAGATTAGTGGTTATGGCTGCTTCGTTGAAGCGGCCACTCGTCCGCAGGACACGGCATATCGGGCGTCCGGCACTTCTTACGCCGGATCCTGAGACCCCCTCTCCGCTCAGGAGCGGCTCGTCGTCCGGGTTGACGGCATGGCTTGGATCGGCTGCTGCGGCCCGCGCGCTTCCATGACGATTTCCCCGAGCTGCCGGAATGCGGCCTTGCGCGCCGAGGACTTGCGCCACACGAGCCCGACGGTGCGGAAGGGCGCGCGGCCGCGGAACGGCACGACGCGGATGCGCCTGTCCCCGTTGACCGATGGCAGGCACAGCTCCGGCAGGAGCGTCACACCCATGCCGACGGCAACGAGCTCGATCAGCGTCGCGAGGCTGGTGGCGCCGAGACTGGCCAGCATCTCCTTGTCGGCCGCGCTGCAGACGCTCAGCGCCTGATCGCGCAAGCAGTGCCCCTCCTCCAGCAGCAGCAGGCGATGCGAGCCGACGGCGGCGATGCTCTCGATACGCGGGCCGATGTCCGACGATGCCGGGACCGCGAGGAAGAAGCGGTCATGAAACAGCGGCTGTGACTCGAGCCCCGAGCCTGTGACCGGCAGCGCCGTCAACAGCAGGTCGAGGCTTCCGTCCTCGAGCTCCTGCAACAGGCGTTGCGTTTGCGTCTCCCGCACCTGGACCTGCGCCGTCGAGCCGCCATGGCCAAGCGCGCCGAAGATCGCCGGCATAAGGTACGGCGCGATCGTCGGGATGACACCGAGCCGGATGGTGCCGACCGCCTCGGCCAGCGCTGCGCTATCCACAAGATCCTGCACCTCGCCCAGGATGCGGCGCGCGCGCTGCGCGATGTAGGTGCCGCGCGGGGTCAGGGCGACCGAGCCGCGACCGCGCTCGACCAGAATGACCCCGAGCTCTTTTTCAAGCTCTTGAATCTGAACGGATAATGCCGGCTGAGAAACATTGCACGCCTCTGCCGCGCGCCCGAAATGCCGGTGGCGGGCAACCGCGTCGAAGTAGGCGAGCTGGCGCAGGGTCAGCCGGGTCGGACGCAACTGGCGGTCCATAAGGATTTCCTATCGTCTGATCGAAAAGCAATATTTGCGTTTATCGCTGCGATTGTCCAGTTTGCCGCCGGCAACAGACGAGGAGCGAGCATGGCAAACACGCCCGGACAAAAACGTCCAACACTGACGACCTCAGCCGGCGCGCCGGTCGGCGACAATCAGAATTCGAGCACTGCCGGAGCACGCGGCCCGGTGCTGCTGCAGGACTATCAGCTCATCGAGAAGCTCGCCCATCAGAACCGCGAGCGGATCCCTGAGCGGACCGTGCACGCCAAGGGTTGGGGCGCCTATGGCACGCTGACCATCACCGGCGACATCTCGAAGTACACCAAGGCGAAGTGCCTGCAGCCCGGCGCCAAGACCGAGATGATCGCGCGCTTCTCGACCGTGGCTGGCGAGCTCGGCGCGGCCGATGCCGAGCGCGACGTGCGCGGTTTCGCGCTGAAGTTCTACACCGAGGAAGGCAACTGGGATCTCGTCGGCAACAACACGCCGGTGTTCTTCATCCGCGATCCCTACAAGTTCCCGGACTTCATCCACACCCAGAAGCGGCACCCGAAGACCAACCTGCGCTCGCCGACGGCGATGTGGGATTTCTGGTCGCTGTCGCCGGAAAGCCTGCATCAGGTGACGATCCTGATGTCGGATCGCGGCCTGCCGCAGACCGTGCGCCACATGAACGGCTACGGGTCGCACACGTTCTCGTTCATCAGCCCGGACAACAAGCGCTACTGGGTCAAGTTCCACTTCAAGACCCTGCAGGGCCACAAGCACTGGACCAATGCCGAGGCCGCCGACGTCGTCGGACGCACCCGCGAGTCGACGCAGGAGGACCTGTTCTCCGCCATCGAGAACGGCGACTTCCCGAAGTGGAAGATGCAGGTCCAGATCATGCCCGAGGAGGATGCGGACAAGCACTGGTACAACCCGTTCGACCTGACGAAGGTCTGGCCACACAGCGACTACCCGCCGATCGACGTCGGTATTCTGGAGCTGAACCGGAACCCCGAAAACTACTTCGCCGAGATCGAGCAGGTGGCGTTCTCGCCGTCGAACATCATCCCCGGCATCGGGTTCTCGCCGGACAAGATGCTGCAGGGCCGCATCTTCTCGTATGCCGACGCCCATCGCTACCGGCTCGGCACGCATTACGAGATGCTGCCCGTGAACCGTCCGCGCTGCCCTGTGCACCACTACCACAAGGACGGCCCGATGCGGTTCTTCGAGCAGGTGACGGGCAACGTCGACGCCTACTACGAGCCGAACTCCTTCGGCGGCGCCGCGCAGGACGACCGCTTCAAGGAGCCGCCGCTCAAGATCTCGGGCGATGCGGACCGCTACAATCACCGCGACGGCAACGATGACTACCGCCAGCCGCGGGCGTTGTTCGAGCTGTTCGACGAGGGCCAGAGACAGCGGCTCTATGCCAACATGGCGGCAACGATGGTCGGCGTGCCGGGCCACATCATCGAGCGGCAGCTCGTGCATCTGCACAAGGTCCACCCGGACTACGCCGCAGGCGTGCAGAAGGCGCTGGCGGAGCTGTCGCGCTGAGATCCCTGGCCCGGTGATCCCGGTCACCGGCTGAGAAACAGATTCCGGAGCTCGCGCGGCCTCGCGGCTGGGTGAGCTTCGGAACCACAATGACGCTCTCTCTGGAGCGTGCGCTCACGCAAAATGCGCCAAACCTCATTCAGTTGGAGGTTCGCGGGGGCTTAGTGAGCGCTGGAAACAAAAAAGGCCGGGCTCGAGGCCCGGCCTTTTTGCAAGCTGCCGTCTTCTAACGGCCGAAGCGATAGTTCAGGCCGAAGCGGACCGTGTGCAAGGAAACGTCGTTCTCTGCATCGACCTCATACCCAGCACCGAAGACCGGGGAACGCATCTTCCCCGAGACATCATCGAACCTCAGGTAGAGATATTCCCCTTTCAGGGACAGGTTCTGAGAGAGGGCGACTTCGACACCGCCACCGACGGTCCAGCCCGTTTCCGTTGATGAGAAGGCAGCGTGGTCGGCAGGGTTCCCGTTGCTCCAGTAATGATCAACGAAGCCACCGAACTCGGCGATGGCAAGACCTGCGGTTCCGTAGAGAAGGACATTATCGAAGGTGTGACCGATCCGCCCACGGACAGTCACGAGCCAATCCATGTCGCCGCCAGCGAGCTTCTGTGGGCCAGTGGCCGGGTCGTAGTTGAACGAGCCATCGATGTCCGAAAAGGAGTAGTCGGCCTCGACGCCCAGAACCCACCGGCCGACTTGATAGTTGTAGCCGGCTTGGAAGCCACCGAGCCACCCATCGCTATCGAAGGAATTCGACGCGGTCGGATGCGCATCAAGTGTGTCTCCGTTCAGGAGGAGCGTCGTTGCGGCGTCGGTCTCGCCCCAACCATAACCGGCATGGGCGCCGACATAGAGCCCGGTCCAATTAAAGGCGACCGCGCTTGGCGTGTCCTTCAAGGAACCGTGGCGCGGACCGCCGAAATCCGCAGCGGCGGCGGCAGTGGCTAGGCTGGCACAAGACAGGATGCTCAAAATCGATACAACGCGATAACGCATGTTCCCCCCAGTGAACTCCACAGAAACTGATCAAGTAATATAAATAACCAGCATAAGCGGTACAGAGCCGCTCCGCGCACTTTTGATTCGGTTTCGGCATCGTGACAGGAAAGCAACAGCAAAGAGTCGCATCGAGCCCAGCGCGAGCCCGTGCCCCGAAGACTGACGGCTCAAGTTCGTTCGGCACGCGCCACCAGCTCCGCTAACTGTTCGTCAGCCTTCGTTGTCAAAAACTACGATGTGAGGCTTGCCTGCCCTAGCGCGCGACGGGCCGGGAGGCTCATGATGCCTCTCTCACCTGATCCACGCAGGAGGCATCCCAATGAATCGCATGCTGGTCGCGTTTGCGCTCGCCGTTTCCGTCGCGCTCACACCGTCGATGCTGGTTGCGCAGGAGACAAAGACCAAGGCGCCGGCCACTCCGGCAGCGAAGGTCATCAAGGCGGGCAAGGGCGAGAAAGTCTGCCGTCACCGCTTCCCGAGCGGCGAGCAGCGGAGCTGGGTCTGCAAGCAGGAGCAGCCCTGCTGCGCCTGGGACCTCATCTCCTACGTCAAGTGCGGATCGACGATCACGGGTTGCCTGTAGCACCCTCGGCAGGAGCCGCTTGCACCTTCAGGACGGGTGGGAGGAGGTCGCCGGAAGACCCATCCCACCGCGTCGGGGAGGGAGGTGTGTGGCGGTGCGGCAGCACGGGCCTTCCGGCGAGACGGTGCCCGCGTCCGCATGGCGGACCGCGAGCGATGGATTGGGCCGAGCGGTGGAGAAGCGGGGTTTCCCCACCGCCCGACTCGGGACCCGTCTCGATGGTCGCGCCCCGAGTTCCAGCTTGCGATGCCTGGCCAGCTGTGGCTGCGCATTTCCCCGCAGCCCAACCACCGAACCGAAGCATCTGCCGGCCGTTTCGCGTGCATGCGCTTGCGAAAACGGCCTGTTGTTCTCGCCGGAAGACGTCACGGGAGCCTCGCAAGCGAGGCGATCGCGAACGAGCCCGGCAACCCGTTCAGTGATTGTGATTTCGCATGTTGAACATGGGCTGAGCATGACCAGCCGGCGGCGTAATTGTGACTGGTCGGATCAACTTGCCTGCAATGCGCCGCAATGTTCGTGAGGACTTGTCCCGGCCGGAGCGCCGCCACAGTGCATCGCCAGCGTGAACACGCTACAATGCGGTTTGAAACCGAACCGCACCTGCGCCAATCTTGCGACCGAACGAAGCCCGGGTACCCGCGTGATGCAGCTCCCTTTCCACACTCTCGACGTCTTCACGGACAAGCCGTTCAGCGGTAACCCGCTCGCCGTGGTGCTCGAAGCCGATCAGCTCACCACGGAGCAGATGCAGGCGATCGCCCGCGAGTTCAATCTGTCCGAGACGATCTTCGTGCAACGGGCGGTGAACCCGGCGCATACCGCCAAGGTCCGCATTTTCACCCCTGCCGCCGAACTGCCGTTCGCAGGCCATCCGACGGTCGGCGCTGCAATTCTGATCGCCGAGTTGAAGACCGGCGGCCTCAACGCCACCGATCTCGATTCGATCGTCGCCCTCGAGGAGAACATCGGCATTGTCCGGGTGGGCGTCCGCCTCAGGCGAGGTCAGGCTGCCTTCGCGGAATTCGATGCGCCGAGACTGCCCACGGAGGCAGGGTCGCCGCCATCGGTCGAGCAGCTCGCCGCGGCGCTCGGCCTTCTCCCGCGCGAAATCGGGTTCGCCAACCATCGGCCGACCTGCTTCGCGGCGGGCAACAGCTTCACGTTCGTGCCCGTAGCCTCGCTGCAGGCCATAGGGAAAGCCGCCGTCAACAGTCAACATTGGGCGACTGCAATGACGGACAATGGGGCCACCGGCGCGTTCCTCTATTGCCGCGAGACCATGCACACGACGTCGGCCTTCCATGCGCGCATGTTTGCGCCGGCCATGGGAATTCCGGAAGATCCCGCCACGGGCTCCGCCGTCGTGACGTTCGCCGGCGTCATCCAGCGCTTCGACGAGCTGCCGGACGGGCATCACAAGCGGATCATCGAGCAAGGCTTCGAGATGGGCCGGCCGAGCATCATCTCGCTCTCGGCTGAGGTCGAGCGCGGCAAGCTCGCCAACGTGCGCATCGGCGGCAACGCCGTTCGCATCACAGAAGGCCGCATCACCGTCTAGCCTCTCTGGGTGCATGGTGACGAGCACAGCCGTCGCCGGCGCGACGTCACTATCGCCGCATGCTGCCCCTCCCCTGCCCCGAGGATCGGGTGAGCATCTCTTGCCGCCCAGCGCCTCCGCGGCATCGCTCCCCGGCCAGGCCGCTTGCAATCTGCATTGTACTTGGCTATTCATCCCGGGAAGGTCTGGGCTCGTGTGCCAGGCCGCGGATGTGGATCAGCAGACTGCCGATGCCCCTGAAGGACAGAGGACCTGCCGCAACAACGGACGTGGTTATCACCGCGCCGGCAGGTGGCTTTCGTCTGCACGCGCTCCTTCGTAACCTGCTCCTTACCAGCCCCTGAGCCTCGACGGTCTCGGAACGATCCGGGACGGGTGTTCAGGGGGACCATGAGAGCAGAACCAGATCCGATCATCTCGCTGGCCGACGACCCGTGCCGGCTCCGAAGGAAAACCCTGATATGTCCCAATCGACCGCTTCCGGCGATCACGTATTGATCTTCGACACCACACTGCGCGATGGCGAGCAATGCCCCGGCGCGACGATGACCTTCGAGGTGAAGCTCGAGGTCGCCGACCTGCTCGACGAGATGGGTGTCGATATCATCGAAGCGGGCTTCCCGATCGCGTCGGAAGGCGATT
>JAEZHL010000418.1 GCA_023416575.1 Pseudomonadota bacterium | reverse complement strand
GGCTCACGAAGGCCCTTCGATCTGATGCGGATGTTCTCGCCGCCATCGACCTCCGAAACCTTGCGGCGCTTGATGGCGTCTCTGACCGCCTCGCGGATCTCGGCCTTGGCGCGCCGCAGAAAGCGCTGGCGGTTCCCAAGGCTCTTCGCCTTGGGATTCAGACGGCGGTCGACGATATGCATGCCCCGCTCGACCTCCTCACCCCGACTTCTTCACCCGCATGTACCATTCGACGAGGCGGCGGACCTGACGCTGCGTGTACCCGCGCGCAACCATACGGCTCACAAACTCCTCGTGCTTCTTTTCGGTTTCGCCGTCTTTCTTGGCCCCGAAGCTGATCACCGGCAGCAGGTCCTCGACCTGGCTGAACATCCGCTTCTCGATGACCTCGCGGATCTTCTCGTATGAGGTCCAGCTCGGATTCTTTCCGCCGTTTTTCGCGCGTGCCCTGAGCGAGAACTTCACGACCTCGTAACGGAAGTCCTTCGGGTTCGCGATGCCGGCCGGCTTCTCGATCTTGGACAGCTCCTGATCGAGCAGCTGGCGGTTCATCAGCTGGCCCGTATCGGGATCCTTATAATCCTGATCCTCGATCCAGGCGTCGGCGTACGCCACGTAGCGGTCGAACAGGTTCTGTCCGAAGTCGTGATAGGATTCGAGATACGCCTTTTGAACCTCGTTGCCGATGAATTCGGCGTAACGCGGCGCGAGCTCTTCCTTGATGAATTCGATGAAGCGGTTTTCTGCCTCCTCGGGGAGCTGCTCGCGGCGGATCGATTGCTCCAGAACGAACATCAGGTGCACGGGATCGGCAGCGACCTCGTGCGTATCGTAGTTGAACGTCTCCGACAGCACCTTGTAGGCAAAGCGCGTCGAGGTGCCATCCATGCCCTCGTTGATGCCGGCTGAGTCTCGATATTCCTGGATCGTCTTGGCGTGCGGATCCGTATCCTTCAGGGTCTCGCCATCATAGACACGCATCTTGGAGACAAGGCTGGAGTTCTCATGCTCCTTCAGCCGGGTGAGCACCGAAAATTGCGCCAGCATTTCGAGCGTACCGGGAGCGCAGGGGGCGCCTGACACCTCGCTTTGCGCCAGCAGCTTATCGTAGATGCGCCGCTCCTCCGAAACGCGGAGGCAATAGGGCACCTGGATCACGCAAATGCGATCGAGAAATGCTTCGTTGTTCCTGTTGGCGCGGAAGCTCTGCCATTCGCTCTCGTTGGAGTGCGCAATGATGATGCCCTGGTAGGGCAGAGCACCGACGTTCTCCGTTCCGACGTAAGTCCCGTCCTGCGTCGCCGTCAGCAGCGGATGCAGCATTTTGATCGGCGCCTTGAACATCTCGACGAACTCGAGAAGCCCCTGCGTGGTGCGGTTGAGACCGCCCGAGTAGGAGTAGGCGTCGGCATCGTTCTGGCCGTGGAACTCGAGCTTGCGGATGTCGACCTTGCCGACGAGCGATGAGATGTCCTGGTTGTTCTCATCGCCCGGCTCGGTCTTCGCGACGCAGATTTGACGCAAACGTGAAGGGTAGAGCTTCACGACCTTGAACTTGGATATGTCACCGCCGAACTCGTCGAGGCGCTTGACCGCCCAGGGCGACATGCGCCCCGTCAGCTTGCGCTGCGGAATGGCGTATTTCTCTTCGAGCGTCGGTCCCATGGTCACGGGATCGAACAGCCCGAGTGGGCTTTCGAAGATGGGGCTGACCTCATCCCCGGCCTTCAGCACGTAGACGGGGCAATGCTCCATCAGCTCCTTGAGGCGCTCGGCCAGCGAGGACTTGCCACCGCCGACGGGACCCAGGAGGTAGAGGATCTGCTTGCGTTCCTCGAGGCCCTGCGCGGCGTGGCGGAAGAAGCCCACGATGCGCTCGATGGTTTCTTCGAGCCCGTAGAAATCTTTGAAAGCCGGATAGACCTTTATGGTCCGGTTGAGAAAAATGCGACCAAGTCGCGGGTCTTTCGACGTATCGACGAAATTCGGCTCGCCGATCGCCTTCATCATGCGCTCTGCGGCGCTGGCATACAGCATAGGATCGTCGCGGCAGCCCTCAAGGAACTGCCGAAGCGGCATCTCGTGCTGCTTCTGACGATCATATGTCTGTGCGTAGATGCTAAAGATCTCGTCTGCGGAAGTCATGCTCATTCTCGCTCGCGATCTCACCACACTTGAGACGACCGGCGTGGCATCCCTTCACTTGAAGTGGGATGCGCCTGTGCACTTGGCAACGCGCTTGGCCACTTGCCCGCTTCGGCCGTTCGACATTTCTTGCCGCCCTCCAAACGAAACACCGTTTAGCTGCTTCATGATCGCGGCATTTCCCAAGCCCGGGCCGATATCCCAGCATTGCATTGGGCTGGCGATCATTGCGCCCACTTCTGGCAGAAGTGAGTCGTTGAAATGAACCGCGCCGGGCTGCTACGGCGGATTCCTTCTCAATGAACATGAACGGCTTCCGGCACGTGCCGGACACCAATTGGACGCAGCTAATCAAACGCACGCTCGCGCTCTTTGGTTCGGTCGGGATGTCAATTGGCCTCGATTGACGTCGATGCACCGCATCCGGCGCCAAGGTCCGGCACCCTACTGTCGCAGTCCCGATCGTATCGTCCGTTTCGATCATAGACTGATTCCGATGTGCAGGATGCTCCGCAGGACGCCTGCCATCAATCCTACAAGAGAAGGACGCCCGTCCGTTTATCGAGTTCCAGCCCCCAACCGGGCTTCGAGATGAAACGGTAAGTCGACGCGCGCGGCTGCGGGAAAGCCTTATCAAAGCTCAGGTTTTTGCAATTTGGCATGCTGCGGATTGGCCCCCGAGGAGGTGTGTCCTAAATTCCGCAGCCCTTGAGAGAAAAGTGCCTGCGCCTTGAAATTCAGCAATAATTTGGGCGCGTGCGGCACATTTGAGCACGCTCGATAAGGGGGAGCCGGCGCGCTGCTCCGCCGCCGCGCGGACCCGTAATAGTTCGGACGCATAAAGAAGGAGGCCGCGACCGCGAGCGAGTTGCCAGCCCTCCTCGCTGGCGGCTATGGCACGATGCGGACGATCCGCCGCGAGCGCCGCCTCCGCCAGCAGCAGCAGGGCGTAGGGGAGGGCCTGCTCCGCACCCGTGCGGCGATAAGCCCTGATCGCATTTTCGATCAGATCGAGACCATCGCCATCGCGTCCAGCCTGTGTCCAGCCGAGCACGATGTCTGCCCAGGCCGACCAATAAGGAAACTCGTGCCGTTCACCGAGTGTCCTGCCGGCGAACCCGAGTGCCGAGGCGGATTGTCTGTCGCCGAGCGTTTGGGCGCGTGCCGCGAGCACGCAAAGCACATGCGCGCTGGTATGGGGATGCTGCAGGCGCGATGACAGCTGCAAGGCCGCTTCGGAGTTGCGGATGGAGCTGTCGAGGTCTCCTGCTATCGCTTGTCCCCAGGCGAGGTGAGCATAGCCAAGCGCGCCCTGGTCGGATGCATGACGAAAGCGCAGGCTGGCGTGGCGCCTCTCCTCGTAGAGGTCGAGCACGATCTGGTAATGTTGGAAGGACTCTTTGAGTTGGCCACCGAGCAGCCTGGCAAGCCCCTGCATGCGGTGGGCGCGGAGGCGGCGCTCTTCGGGTCCTCTCTCGTCGGCACTAGCGGTGAGCTGTTCTCCGATTGCGAGCGCCCGGTCGATTTCCCCGCGCACGAGATGGCAGGCATGCAGCGCCCAGAGCGTGTCGAAATCGCCGCCATCGCCGGTCACCTTGCGTGAAAGGTCGAGACAGCGTTGGAGCGTGTTCAAGACGTCGGGCGCGCCCGTTCCCTTGAGCGCGGCAAGTTGGATTCCGAGCAGCCGCAGAACCGCGATCTCCTCCTCCACGCTCCCCGCGTCTGGATACCGCGCGCGCACGGCAAGTGCCTGATTGAGATGGGCGATGGCTGCCCGCGTGGCGGAAATCTCGGCGGCTTTCACGCCGGCCTTGTGCCACCACCGGAACGCACCAGCGCCGTCGCCGGCCGCGGCGTAGTGCCCGGCAATGATCTCCGGCCAATCCTCGGCGCGAGGGTCCTCCGCCAAGACGTCGGCAACGCGGAGATGCAGCTCCCGCCGGCGGGACTTCAGCACGGATGCATAGGCCGCATCCCGGAGCAGGGCATGGGAGAAGCGCAAAACGCGGGTGCCGCTGTGCGCGGACACCGGTTCCAAGAAGCCGCGGTCGACGAGCTCCTGCAGCTCGTTAGACAGGCGCTCGGGGTCGAGCTGAAGCGCTTCCGCGAGCACCTGCGTATCGAATTGGCGTCCGATCACCGCGGCAGCCTGCGCCAGCGTCTTCAGCACACCGATGGCATCGAGGCGAGCGGACAGCACCAGGTTCAGCGGCCCCGGCTCGAGCAGCAGGTCTATGCCGTCCTGGTCATCCTGAGCCTGTACCCAAAGCCGCGCAAGTTCCCCGGCGAACAACGGAATTCCTTCCGAGCGGATCGCAATCTGCTCTCTCGCCGCCCGGGACAGCGACGATCCGGCTGGACTGCACGCCAGGAGTTGCTGGATCTCGTTGGACGACAGGCGGCGGAGGGTCAACGCTGTCTGCTCGGCTGAGGTCCTGAATCCGCGCAGCTCGGGCTTGCGTGATGTCCAGACGAGGCAGGCCGCTCCGAGCGTTGCCAGACGCTCACCGGCTTTGATGATGAAGTCGAGCGTTGCCGGGTCTGCCCAATGCAAATCCTCGATGACGAGCACCACCGGCGCGCTCGCTGCCTGCGCCGCAAGCCAGCCCAGAATGAGCCCAGCGAGGCGGTCTGCGCGCAG
>JAEZHL010000385.1 GCA_023416575.1 Pseudomonadota bacterium | reverse complement strand
GAGTGCTGGGTCGGCCTGGGCACAGGCGAGGTGTCAGCTAGGAGATGTTCTTGGGGTTCCAGTCTATGGCGGTGCCTCGGCTTCCGGCCTAGGCTCATTCGCCTGCGGACCATTGGCCAACGCGGATGGTATAGGCGCGACGGCGATTGGTTATGGCGCGAATGCTGAAGGTGAACTGTCTACGGCGATAGGTTCCGGGGCCGGACTCGGGTCATCAGGTTTCGGGAACACGTTCGTTGGCGGCGGCTCAGGCATTGATGTCAATGGCACTAACAATACCGTGTTCGGCTCGCTATCGGGCATCGTGGTTCAAGGCTCGAACAATACCGTTACCGGCTCCGGGTCGGGCAATGATATGGACGGTAACAACAACACCGTCGATGGCTCTGGGGCCGGCAACTTCATGACCGGGAGCTTCAACACGATCAATGGCTCCGGTTCTGGCAATGATGTTGATGGCAGTTTCAATGCCGTGAACGGAGCGCTTTCCGGAAACGGCGTTGCGGGCAGCGGCAACTCAGCCACGGGGGCCGGGGCCGGCAACGGCGTCACCGGCAGCCTCAACACTGCCGACGGGACCCTTTCTGGCAATTCTGTCAACGGTTCCGGCAACAATGCGCAGGGGGCGCTGTCCGGCAATTTCGTGACCGGTTACCTCAACTCGGCCACGGGCACCGGCTCGGGCAACGGCGTGGTGGGTAATGGAAACACGGTGAACGGTCCACTGTCCGGCAATGATGTGACGGGGGATGGCAACACAGCGACGGGTTTGCTTTCTGGCAATCGCGTCGAGGGTTTCGCCAACCTCGCGGCTGGCTTCGCATCGGGCAACTTCGTTACCGGTGACCTCAACAGCGCTGTCGGTCCGCTATCGGGGAACGGAGTCACCGGTAACGCCAACAGCGCGTTTGGTGCACTATCTGGCAACGCTGTGACAGGTGACGGCAACAGCACGAGTGGCACGGGCTCCGGCAACCTCGTCGATGGCTCCGGCAACAGCTCGAGCGGCAGCGGATCAGGTAATCTCGTCCTCGGAGACAACAACAGTACCAGCGGCACCAACTCCGGCAACGCGGTGTTCGGGTTCTCCAACAGCTCCAGCGGAACGGATACCGGCAATCTCGTTGTCGGTGTTGCCAACAGTGCGAGCGGAACCGGCTCCGGAAACGAAGTCTTCGGGTTCGCGAACAGCACTTCCGGAACGGGCTCCGGCAATTCCGTTCTTGGCATAGCGAACAGTTCCGGCGGCACCGGGTCAGGTAATTTCGTTGCTGGCGTGGGCAACAACGCCTTCGGCACCGCGTCTGGAAATGGCGTGCTCGGCGTAGGCAACACTGGCGTCGGTACCGGTTCCGGTAACTTCGTGGAAGGTGCCGGAAATACGGCAGTCGGTCTCGGCTCCGGCAACGATGTAAACGGCGTGAACAATGTCGCTCTTGGCACCGGCGCCGGTAACGGCATCAATGCCAACGACACAGTGGCTGTCGGTACCGGCGCAAACGCCAGCTCCGACAATGCCATTGCCATGGGTCGCAATGCTTCCGCCAGTGGGCGCAATTCGACCGCGATTGGTGCCGGCTCCTCGGCGACCCCGGATGGTTCGGCGGCGTTCGGCGCCGGTGCGACTGCTACCATGATCGATCAACAGGTCTTCGGTACCGCGAGCAACACCTACACGATGGGTGGGATCACCTCCGGCTTGAGCCGTTCGCGGCAGAGCGGGCCGCTCGAGGTTGTGACCTCGGATGGAAACGGCAATCTCGCCACCGATGGCGGCCTGCTGTTCGAGGAGATCAGCAAGCTGGGTGGTGGTGTCGCCATCGCGATGTCGCTGTCCAATCCTGATCTCGTCGCGGGCGAGCGCTTCGGTCTGGCAGGTAACGTCGCCTTCTGGGAAGGCAACGTGGCCCTCGGTTTTACCGGTATGGGCGTGCTCGGCCACAATTTCGCGGGCTATGGCGAGCGCTGGGCTCTGAGCGGCGGTGTCGGCTTCACCGTCAAGGAGGAGTCGTTCGGCGGTCGCGGCAGCGAGAGCAGCGTCGGCGGCAGAGCCGGTCTGCAGGTGACCTGGTAGGAGGTCGACGGACCAACTGGAGGGACGCGTTCGGCGATGCCGTGCGCGTCCCTTTTCCGTTGCAAGGAGTTGCCTCTCTTCTGGCGCAGCCATGGCGTAAGCCGCTTCAGCGATTTAAAAGTTATCTCATGCGTGCATCCTGCAACCTGGAGCTTGCGTTG
This sequence comes from Pseudomonadota bacterium, assembly GCA_023416575.1. Classification (GTDB taxonomy): domain Bacteria; phylum Pseudomonadota; class Alphaproteobacteria; order Rhizobiales; family Hyphomicrobiaceae; genus ZC4RG25. The sequence goes on along the minus strand of JAEZHL010000385.1, from coordinate 6,448 downwards.
AGCTGGTCACTGTGCGGAATTTCTGAGGCGAGCGCGAATGCGACCGCGTGCGTGGTGCGACAGGTCGGGATGGGGCTTGGCGCCCTGGCCCTGATGCTGGCCGTGGCCGGACCGCTCGGCGCGCAGGGGAAGGCACCTGCGGCAGCCGCGCAGGGCGGGCAGCAGGTCCCTGGGATACCGGATCCCTACAGGCTGAACATGCTGATCCGGACGACGCTGATCGCGCTGTCACAGGCAAATCTGACCGGCAACTACACCGTCCTGCGCGACCTCGGCAGTCCCGACTTCCAGGCGACGAACAGCGCCGCAAAACTGACCGATGCCTTCGGCGATCTGCGCCGGCGGGGCCTCGATTTCTCGCCGATCCTGTTCTTCGATCCTAAGCTGGTGCGCCAGCCGGCTTTGGACGATGCTGGACGGCTGCGCCTCAGGGGCTTCTTCGAGACACGCCCCGAGCAGATCAACTTCGATATGCTGTTCCAGAACGTCGGTGGCAGCTGGCGGCTGTTCGGCCTTGCCGTGCAGATGCAGCCCGCGCCGGCGGAGACCGCGTCGCCGGCGCCGCAGGCAGCCCCCGCCCAGAAGACCGGTGCCACGCCGCCGAAGGACAAGCGCGCCAGCCAAGCCGCCACACCTGCCAAGCAGTAGAGCCAATCCCTCTACTGCCGTTTTGCGGCGCACGAAGCGCCGCGGCGTCCTCAGCTGAAGCGGTCGACGCGGTAGGGCCAGGGGTCGGTGAAGGTCGGCTCGCCGGTCATCATTTCCGCGAGCAGGCGCCCCGTCACCGGGCCGAGCGTGAAGCCGAGGTGGTGGTGGCCGAAGTCGGCCCACAGACCGCGCTGGCCCGGGACCGGACCGACCATCGGCAGCATGTCGGGCATGCATGGGCGCGCGCCCAGCCACGGCTTGTTCTCGACGCGCTCGCCGAGCGGGAAGAGGGCGCGGGCGATGGGCTCGACCTTCTCGAGCTGCACGGGGGTGCGCGGTGCATCGCGGAGCGCGAACTCCGCACCCGTGGTCAGGCGCGTGCCGCGCGTCATCGGCGTCAGCACGAACCCGTTCTCGATATCGAGCACCGGTCCGTTGAGAACGGCATCGCTGCGCGGCCGGAAGTGCATGTGGTAGCCACGCTTGAAGCCGAGGGGAACCCGCACGCCGAGCGGCCTCAGAACGTCGTCCGACCAGGGGCCGAGCGCGATTACGACCTCGCGGGCCCGGATCGGGCCATCGACGGTGTGGACCTGCCAGCCGTCCAGGGTGGCCTCGAGCGTGCGCGCATCGGCCGTCATGAACTTGCCTCCACGCTGCACGAAGAGCGCGGCATAGGCCTTCCCGAGGGCGCTCGGATCGGCGATGCTGACGGGATCCGTCATGAGCAGGCCGCCGGCGAAGTTGCCGGTCATGTTGGGCTCGCGCTTGCGGATCGCGGCGGCGTCGAGGACCTCGAAGTTGATGCCAAATTCGCGGCGGATCTCCTCCTCCTCGCGGATGAACGCGATGAGGCGCTGCTCGGTGCGGCAGATCTTGAGGTAGCCCGTCTCGCGGATCATGTCGACGACGCCGGCATCCTCCATCAGGGCCTTGTGCTCGATGATGCACCGCTCGACCAACGGCCGTGCAAAACGGGCGGCAGCGGCGATGCGTTCTGCGGAGGACAGGCGCCAGTAACGGAACAGCCAGGGGGCGATCCGCGGCAGGGCGGTCCAGTGCAGGTTGGCATCCGCGCGCATATTGAGCGCGTAGCGCCAGAGCACCTTCAGATCGCGCGGGAAGCCATAGGGGACGACGCCCTCGCGCTGGATCAGGCCAGCATTGCCGTAGGAGGTCTCCTCGGCGGCGCCGCGGCGGTCGACGAGCACGACGGAGCGGCCGCGCTTTTGAAGATGGAGAGCCGCGGAAACGCCGGCCATGCCGGCACCAAGGACGATGACATCGTTATTCATGGGCGAGGAAACCATCGATTGGCGAAAGGCGCTGGTTGGGCGAATTGGCTGCATTGAAGACCATTCTGTCGTCTGCTAGGGCTGCCGCTGTCAATGGAGTGAGAAGCCGCATGATTCCGCGCTATAGCCGACCAGAAATGACCCGAATCTGGGAACCCGAAACGCGTTTCCGCATCTGGTTCGAGATCGAGGCGCACGCTGCCACGGCCATGGCCGACCTGGGGATCATCCCCAAGGAGGCGGCTGCGGCCGTGTGGGAGAAGGGCTCCGTGGCCCAATTCGACGTGGCGCGGATCGATGAAATCGAACGCGTGACCAAGCACGACGTGATCGCGTTTCTGACCCATCTGTCAGAACATGTGGGGCCGGAGGCGCGGTTTGTCCACCAGGGCATGACGTCCTCCGACGTGCTCGACACGTGCTTCAACGTGCAGCTCGTGCGTGCCGCCGACCTCATTCTCGCCGATATCGACAGGCTGCTGGCGGCGCTCAAGGCGCGGGCCATGGAGCACAAGAATACGGTGACCATCGGCCGCAGTCACGGCATTCACGCCGAGCCGACGACATTCGGCATCAAGCTCGCCTATGCGTACGCGGAGTTCGCACGCGCCCGCCGCCGAATGGAAAGCGCCCGTGAGGAGGTCGCGACCTCGGCCATCTCGGGTGCCGTCGGCACCTTCGCCAACGTCGATCCCCGGGTCGAGGAGTACGTGGCCCAGCAGCTCGGGCTGAGGCCGGAGCCGGTCTCGACCCAGGTCATCCCGCGCGACCGCCACGCCATGTACTTCGCGACGCTGGCCGTGATCGCGTCCTCGATCGAGCGGCTTGCCACCGAGATTCGCCATCTGCAGCGGACCGAGGTGCTCGAGGCGGAGGAGTTCTTCTCCGAGGGCCAGAAGGGCTCCTCGGCGATGCCGCACAAGCGCAATCCCGTGCTGACGGAGAACCTGACCGGCCTCGCGCGCATGGTGCGTGCCTATGCGCTGCCGGCGATGGAGAACGTGGCGCTCTGGCACGAGCGGGACATCTCGCATTCCTCGGTCGAGCGGATGATCGGGCCCGACGCGACGGTGACCCTGGATTTCGCGCTCAACCGTCTGGCGGGGGTGATCGAGAAGCTGGTCGTCTATCCGGAGAACATGCGCCGCAACCTCGACCGGCTCGGCGGGCTGATCCATTCGCAGCGGGTTCTGCTGGCGTTGACCCAGGCGGGGGTCTCGCGGGAGGATGCCTATCGGCTCGTGCAGCGCAACGCCATGCCGGTCTGGCGCGGGGAGGGCGATTTCCTGAGGCTGCTCGCTGCCGATCCCGAGGTGAGCGCGAAACTGTCGCGCGCCGAGCTCGAGAAGCTGTTCGACCTCGACTACCATACGGCCCACGTCGACACCATCTTCCGGCGGGTATTCGGCGACAGCTGAAGGATCGCTACGATGCGCACCTCCGACGTCGACATCCTGCTCGTTCCCGGCTGGACGGGCTCGGGACCGGATCACTGGCAGTCGCGCTGGGAGCGCAATCTCAGCACCGCGCACAGGATCGAGCAGGACGATTGGGACCAGCCCGACAAGGACGCCTGGGTTGCGAACATCGTCGCGGCCGTGCGCAGCGCCAAGCGGCCGGTGGTGCTGGTCGCTCACAGCTGCGGTGTCGCCGCGGTGGTGCATGCGGCGCCGCAGCTGGCGGGGCTCGGCGTCGTCGGTGCGTATCTGGTTGCGCCCGCGGATCTGGAAGGCTCCGATATGTGGCCGGCGACCCGCGGCGGCTTCACGCCAATGCCAACCGAGCGCTTGCCATTCCCGTCTGTCGTCGTCGCATCCTCGAACGATCCCACTTGCACGATGGAGCGGGCGCGCGCCTTCGCTGAAGACTGGGGCGCTACGCTCGTTCCGGCCGGCGATGCCGGGCACATCAACACCGAATCCGGACATGGTCCGTGGCCTGAGGGGTTGATGCGCTTCGGCCTGTTCCTGTCGTCGCTGGGACCTGGGCGTAAGCGTCTCGACAGCTAGGCTGTCTTCGGAAATCCCGCTCGACGCCATCGAACGCATCACCAGGGCTCATCCTGGGAATGCGCGGCCGACGGAACGAATCCTGGGGCCGAAACGTTTGCCTCTGAGTTTCCTTCGAGGAGACGTGCCGCTCAGGGGACCCTGTTTCCTCCATGCATTCCCCGGAACCTGTTGGGAATTCACTGCTCATCGATCTCGCCCTGCAGGGCGGGGGTGCGCATGGGGCGTTCACCTGGGGCGTGCTCGACCGCATCTTGGAAGAGCCGGGCCTGCAAATTGACGGCATTTCGGGCACATCGGCCGGCGCCATGAACGCGGCGGTGCTGGCTGACGGCTACGCTTCCGGCGGCCGCGAAGGCGCGCGGGCGGCGCTCGAGGACTTCTGGAGCCGCGTTTCGCGGGCGGCGCTGATGAGCCCGTTCCGGCGTACGCCGCTCGATGTGCTGATGGGGCGCTGGACGATGGACACTTCGCCCATGTTCATTACCGCCGACCTGATGGCGCGGCTCTTCTCTCCCTACGATCTCAACCCCAATGGCGCCAATCCGTTGCGGGACATTCTCGCCGACAGCATCGACCTGCGCCGCATCACCGAAGGGCCGATCCGCGTGTTCGTGACGGCAACGAACGTGTGGACGGGGGCCGCCCGCGTGTTCCGCAATGCGGAGCTCACCCCCGACGTGCTGCTGGCGTCGGCCTGCCTGCCGACGCTCTTCCAGGCCGTCGAGATCGATGGCGCGCCCTACTGGGACGGTGGCTATTCCGGTAACCCGACGATCACGCCTCTGGTGCGCGAGTGCGCGGCGAATGACACGGTGATCGTCCAGGTCAATCCGATCGAGCGACGCGGGACGCCGCGCTCGGCCCGCGACATCATCAATCGCGTCAACGAGATCTCCTTCAATGCCACGCTGCTCAAGGAGCTGCGCATGATCGCCCTCCTGCGGCAGGTGGCCGATGCGGGAGACTGCGAAGGCAGATTGTGGGCCGGCATGCGGGTCCACCGCATATCCAGCGATGTCATGAAGACGCTCGGCTATTCCTCGAAGCTCAATGCAGAGTGGGACTTTCTCACGATGCTGCGCGAGGAGGGGCGCCGTTCGGCCGAAGACTTCCTCCGCGCGCACGGCCCAGCCCTCGGCCAGCGCTCGACCATGGATCTCGATGCGCTGCTGGAGTACAGGGTCTGACCGCACTGGAGCCAGTTGCCCCGGCTTGGAGCCGGACCACTGTCAGGCTTTGGCGTGTCCGTGAGCGATTGGGAACCATGTAGCTCTCTGCTCAATTGATACAGCGCGACCGGTGTGGAACAGGCGCAATGCTCGATTCGTTTGCTGAGCTGAGTGACAAGCGAGCGCTCAACGGATCAGGTTCGCCTGGAGTTTGGCCGCTCTGTTTCGAACCAGCAGGTTGGTTCGCTTCTGGCAGGAGCATACGCCTAAGGAGGAGTTTTCATGGCGGACAACGGCTTTATCAACCGTTTGGCGTGCGTGATTGGTGCGGATGGATCAATCATTCGCGGCTTCATGATCGATAAATGCCAACTGAAGGGCGAGCATGAATATCTGATAACGTGGCAAGTACCATTGCAGGGTGACGATGCCAAAACGAACTTTGCGGGAACCATTGGAAGCGCCACGGGGGAATACGTCGAGCCTGGATTTATCACTGTGGGTCTGACAAAAAATCCAAACGAGATGCAGATTCACACCTATGATATCAACGGAAAGCCAGCGCGACGCCCGTTCCATATTGCCTGCTTCCGAGATCATTAGATTAGAATCTGTCTGGACAAGCGCAGGCATTCCAAAATTGAGAAAGAAGGGTGTTTGAGCGGCGCAGCTGACGCGAGGACACCCTAGATTCTGTACTTTGCTGCTCGGGGTTCTCGATATTCACCAATTCCCAGATAGCCACAAGCGCCATCGATTCCCTGAAATCGTTCAAACGTTAGGACTTCGACGCTCGCGACGCCGCTTTGGCCTGCGCGTGGCATTTCGAAGCTGCCCGTCTGCGCTGCGGAGTAGTACCGCCTTTGCCCTATTCACTTTGACGGCCAAATAGTGAGGGCTGACGTTGGTGGCCGCGGCCTGGGGAATTGGGTCTTGCCGGTCCCGACTAAACTAGGTGGTGGGACATACGCCATAGACCTCATTACTAATCGGGTTCTGGGGTCTATCTGGTATTGGAACTACGGGGATTATAATCCCATTTCTCATCACCTCTGCGCGTTTCCCAGCCCTGAGCCAAACCGCTCGTTCGAATTTATCAACAGCTGCCAGGTCGGTGCGAACGTTCTATTCTACGGAATTCCGACGCGCATGAAGGAGCCGGAACCTGGCTTCAATATTTATCGTGTGGCCTACAATGGCGCGCAAATGCTGCTTCTGGAAAACGTTTCGGAGACTACCGGGGTTCACGTCACGATAAAGCCTAAGGACGCCCAGTGTTATTTCGTGACGGATGGGCAGAGGGATATAGCGGCCTGTTTTGATC